>NZ_LUKQ02000249.1 GCF_001647025.1 Endozoicomonas atrinae | reverse complement strand
GATCATCCTGAGTTTTAATCTGACTGGCTATTTGATCTACCAGTTTTTCGTTGATTTCAACGCTCATTGTTATTCTCCATTTTGGAGTATTAACGACAAGCGTTTACACAATTTAAATTACATTCCCTCCCGCCCTTTGACCACCAGATAGATTCCATAGATCACTGCAGCACCGGAAAGCCCTCCAGGAATGCCAACAACACCGCAAATTGTAAATTTCCTCTTAAAACATAAACCCTTCAGTCTTTGCCATAAAGTCTTATCTTCGCTTTCACGATGACTCATTGTTGCAGACTCTGCACATTCATCTTTAGCTAAAGCTTCCTTTGCTTTGGCAACTCTTTCTTTTAGTTCACCATCATTAGAGGTTAATAGTTTGTCAATATCGTTTAGAAGTCTGTTTTTTTCCTTTTGAAGCCGATCTGCCATCATAGATAGATAAGAAACATGTATTTTTAATGCTGTTCGATCCTCTTTTGAGGATTGAATTTGTTTTATTGTTTTTTCTAAATCAGTTGTAGTGTCGACAGCTGTCAGTAAATCAATCCCTATCTTATCTGTTAGAATTTCCAGATCTTTTGCTCTTAAGTTAACCTCTTCTAAGAGTCTTCTGGTGTCTGTTTCTATAAGATGCATTTTATTGCTTAAGGTTGATAACTTACTATTTAGCCTGTCCGTAGCACGATGGGTGTTCATGAATTCATTTCGAAATCGAAATAACTCATCTCTCATATCTTGGATGTTATGGCTGTTGCTTTCACTTTGACGGAGAAGGATATTAAGCTTTTCGGTAAGCGTCTCTCTAAAATATACACTCACAGTTTCAGCAGTTGTTCTGTCACCACTTGTATTGTTAAAGGAAACAGTCCTTGTCTCGATGGGTCTTTGTTGTTGCGATACTGCTGATGCTGATGCATGTCCAACAGGTCCTGCTCTTGAAGATAGGTCAACGCGTAATGTTCTACCGGCATTGGTAAGTGGTTCCTGTCTTCCAATGGCTTCAGTACTACGGGTAGGGGTATTTTTTGAGTAGAACTGAGGCATTGTACTTCGAATTGAATCCGCATAATTCTCCATGAGAAACCCAATGAAAAATGAAATGTCGAAAAAACTATTTCACTTTCACTTGGTGAGCAGATCAGTGAAGGGCATTATCCAACCATCGATTACAAGTGTCGAAATGAAACGCGTTTTTATTGCTTGAAATATAGCTGATATTTTTCAGTTGTCTTATTTATTCTTGGCATCTAAGAGTGTTTCGCCTCTTTGAAATTGACTGTGCACATTACATGAAAAATTTGCTACTGACCCATTTTTTATGGGTTTTTACTGGATTAGTATAAGACACTGACTGTAAATAGTGGCATCCTGCTGGCTGCAAAGTCCTGAGGAAGTTCAGGGATAACAACGACAATACCAGTCAGCAGGTAAGCGACATGAGTACAAAACTTGAATTTGGTCCAATGCCAGATGATACCGGCCACTTTGGCAGCTATGGTGGCTCTATGGTTCCTCCGGCTCTTGAAAAAGCCATCGCAGATGTCACCTCTGCTTATGGAAGCATTCGACAGGATCCAGCTTTCCGAAAAGAGTTGCATACTCTCTACAAACATTATGTTGGAAGACCCAGCCCGGTTTTTTTCGCCAAACGTTTGTCTGATGCCATCGGTGGCGCAAAAATCTATCTCAAGCGGGAAGATTTGAACCATACCGGAGCTCATAAAATCAACCATGCTATCGGTGAAGCCCTGCTGGCGAAATATATGGGGAAGAAAAAAATCGTTGCCGAAACGGGAGCCGGGCAACACGGTGTGGCCATGGCAACGGCCTGTGCCCTGGTAGGGATCGAATGTGAGATTCATATGGGGCAGATTGATATTGAAAAAGAGGCACCCAATGTGACTCGAATGAAGGTGCTGGGCTGTAAGGTGGTACCGGTGACGTTTGGTACCCGTACCTTGAAAGATGCGGTAGACAGTGCATTTGAGGCTTATCTGTCCGACCCGGAAAGTCAGCTCTATGCCATCGGCTCAGTGGTTGGCCCTCACCCTTTCCCCATGATGGTACGGGACTTTCAGCAGATTATTGGTGAAGAGGCGAGAGATCAGTTCCAGGAAATGGAAGGGCGCTTACCAGACTATGTAATGGCTTGTGTCGGAGGTGGCAGTAATGCTATTGGTCTCTTTACTGCTTTTCTGAATGATCCGGAGGTCAATATTGTCGGTGTTGAGCCTGCCGGTAAGGGGCTTGATACCAGTGAGCATGCAGCCACGATGACTCTGGGCAAACCGGGTGCTATTCACGGTTTCAAATGCTATGTGTTGCAGGATGAGGAAGGTGAGCCTTTACCCGTTCACTCTATTGCATCAGGTCTTGATTACCCCGGCGTTGGTCCTCAGCACAGCTATCTGAAAGATATTGGTCGAGTGGAATACCAAAGTGCTACCGATCAGGAGTGCCTTGATGCATTTATGACCCTGTCGCGCAAAGAAGGTATTATTCCTGCGCTGGAAAGTGCTCATGCTGTTGCTTATGCCATGAAACTGGCTAAACAGTTATCATCAGAACAGAGTATTCTGGTTAATCTTAGCGGCAGGGGGGATAAAGATCTTGACTTTGTCGTAGAGAAACTCGGGCTCTAGACCTTCAGGTAACCAGGGCCTGAGAGGGCTCTGGTGTCTAATAGCCGGTATATCTTCTGTCAGGTCTTTCGAGAAGTTTTTACTCAGGGGTGAATAACCAGGGATTGCGAGAACTGAGTGAACTTTATTAGCGTCTTAATTGACTAAGGAGTTACATATTACAATTAAAGTATAAATTAAATGGATGGAATACAGAGGGGCGCTCAGGCTTCCGGTGCTGCCTTGAACTCATTAGACAGAAGCACTGATCATCGGGATCAACGTCAAAATGCTACAAAGAGCCAACCGGGTACTCTTAAGCCTGTTACTCATTACAGCCTGAAACTGGCAAACCCAACATCGACATACAATACGACTCAAGCCCCGGCTCAACAAGACCAGCTCTGTGGTAGAGCTTTTGAAGAGGTATGTCAGCATCATCTTGATAGGCTTGCCGATAGAAAAAGAACTGCACTTGCTCTTCATATTAGAAGAGAGAAAACTCACCCTGAATATCGATCTGAAAAACAACAGATTGCAAAAATAGTGTTAAAACAGCTTGTCCTAGAACAATTGCACAGAGACACTGAAACCCGTCATCATGAAAAACTTGATTCAATTATTACTAAACACTGCGATGAAATACATCCTTTTATAATGCAGGGAGGAATGCTTGATTATAGCTATAAGCTTGTGGATCCTGAGAGCTTATGGCCTATAGCGGACAAATATAAAACTTCTGATATGAGAAAACGTGAAAAGGCGGCAAAATCTTTGTCTGTGCAGTCGGATCAACTGGCTGGTATTTTCTCTGCATTTGAAAAGTTAACTGAAGCATCAGAGTCATGTGATGAACGAGTTGAAAAAAAAATGCTGGCTTGTTTTTTGGCTGCTCGAGAAACAAGTGATGGTGAATCAAACTTGTGCTATATCGATTTTCTCGAAGCACATATGTATGAAATAGAAGATATGTTACTGAATAATTGTTCTGTATTTGATATGCAGATGATTATTTCTGTCTGGTACTATGCCTTATCCCGGCTATTTAAAAAGTGCTTTCTTCACCAGCTAGAAGGCACATATGGAAACCGTCCAAAGGGGAGGAGAGGAAAGAATTTAGTTCATAACGAAAGCCGGGAGAATTTTCAAGAAAAATGTATAAAAATGTTTGAGTGGAGTAGCCGGAGGAACTTTCATCGGCTGGCATCGATTGATTCGGTGTCTGCCATTTGTACCATTTTGACAAGTATGTACAGTGATCCAAAATCAAATGTAAAAGAGCTTATATATCAATACTCTCTTGCTTCGGTTGATGCGGCTACGTCAGGTGTTGATAAAAGAGTTGCATACACGAATTATATTATTTCCTGTGATCTCTTAAAGGATTTTTCAAAATTTTGTCAAGTAAGCAGCGCGGCTGCACAGCATACACTATATCCTCTATTGGTTATGCTCTGGCATGATCTGGGGCTTAGAAGTAATGCCTGGGATAGCAAAATGCTTCTGAATCCTGAGGGGGCTCTGGAGCACCTCGAATGGCTTGGAAGCAGTAAGGATATGCTGGAGAAGATGAAACCGGAAGTTGAGCATCATGCTCAATGGCTATCGGTTAGCTCTGGAAGGGGGGAAGATAGGAAGCAAATGGATGCCCCCTCTTATGTAATACTCTATTACTATCTTATTGGTCAGCAGAGCAAAGCAGAAAAAGTTGCAGGTCGAGTTAACCTTAAGAATTTAACGGTTTTTGATGCACTGGTAAAAGTAAGCCAAAAGGAATATGTCGGAGCAATTAAATGTATTACTAGTGATAGTCGTACTCATCGTCAGTTGAAAGCGTTGGCTGCAATACTTTATGAAAGAGCTGCAAGTGAGGTTGGTGAACAAACAGCAGAAGGCGGTGAATATCTTAATGCTGCGATCAGAGAATTATCTTCACAATCGCGCTATAGAAAGGAGTTGTTAAATCCCCTTGCCAGGGTTCAGGAAAAGCTGGGTCATACCAATGAATGTCTTAAAAGTTTACAGGAGTATAAAAAATTCTTGCAGAATGAATTAAGGGTTGCAGGTTCGAATCAGGAGGTTGTTGTATTACAGGCTCAGATTGATGATCTGCATAGCAGGGTTGTAGTGCCAAAGGCAGAAAAAAAAACGCGGTAAATCTAATTCTGAAGATAATAGAAAAAAGTCAGATGATAAGATATTGAGTAGACGGGACAGATCACAAAAAAAAGAAGTCAAGGTTTTAACTGATAATAATCCTGTTCTTGAGTTTTCTATAACTCCTCCCTTAGAGAGAGGGGGCTATAAAGGCCAACAAGCTCAGAGTGATATTGATTTATTGTCATCAGGAATTTGCAATTCTTCTCCTTGTGAAGATATTGAAGTAAGTGTAAATAATGATTTTCAAATTCCAGATTATTTAGCAGAAGATGAAGTTGAAGATGAAATGGCCCTGACTCTTCGTAAACGTTGGCCACTTTATAATGCTCTAAAACGTTCGGGAAGAATTGACTATGAATGGCTGGTTGAAAGGCACGACGACCTTTTAAGGAAATATAAAAAACCAGTTAGTCAGATTTTATTGGCTCAAAACAAAGTTTGGACTTTAAGAAAAAAGGTAAGTGATATCTATGCGATCTTGCTGGAGGCTCATCAACATAGTGAGGCTGCATATGTACGCAAGATTCACACTCGTCAGCAAATTTTAGAGATATTGTTCATGACGATAGATGCTATAAGCAAAGAGTGGACACAAGAGTTGCCAGAATTCTGGCAGACTGATCCATGTAGCATTCTGGAATCTGGGAGTTTGAAGTCTATGTTGGTGAAGTCTTCTCCACGATTTGCTATACAGCTGGCTTCTTTGTTTAAGACTACTGGTCATGTAATGAAAGAGGATCTGGCTGAGGATCAGCCTGATGAGCAGGAGGGGAAAGAATATGCTCATGAGATGTTTGGAAGAAATCTGAATGAGTTCTCTGACCTGGCTGGAAAGTTTTATACTTGCGGTAATTTAATTAAGCGTCACGCAAGGTCGGTGTTAAGGGATGACTAGTTTGATATGGAGGAGCCTTTTGCGGATCCTCCTATTCATCAGAATGCTATTTTGACCAGTACAATGGTATATGTTTGCTTGGTAGTACTAGCAGCACTAAGAGCTGTCTAATTCAGGGGGTCTCGTCAATGGCTGCAACCACACCGGTTCTGATTCCTACATATGCGGCGCCATTGGGCCCCAAAACGACAGGTGCAGTAACACTGGATAGAGTATCTGTAATTCCACCACTTCCTGTGCCGATCAGTCGATCAAATTTCTCTTCTCCGGTATCAAAATCAACCGCCGTCAGGTACCAGCCTCCTAAACGGTCTTTATCATTTTGTTTCTTGAAGGTGTAGAAATAGAGTATGCCATTATCAGTAGACAGAATTGGCAGGGATTGAGAGAGAAGCTCGGAGTTCCAGGTCACATCACAGCCGCTGCGATCCTTCCGTACATCAATACGCATGACGCCCGGAGAGGTTTCCAGGGCATTACCGGAATAAACATGTCCATAGTCGTTTTGTACAACCATGGCATTACCGTATACCAGGATGGAGTTTTCAGTCGCACTTTCTCCGGGCTTGAACAGAGGAACTTTGCATACTTCCCGATTTCCCTCAATGTCGGAATTGCGACGATAAACCATCAGGTGAGTTGAGGGAGAACCATCATCAGCAATGGTGACCAGATCATCTCCAATCAGCGTTGGTGAGGTGCCCGAGCCAAAAGAAAGGGTACCTGGCTTCTGTGCTTCTCCCCGGTCATAGGGCATGCGCCAGCTCCAGTAGGGTTTGCCACTTTCAGTATCAATCTTGAATTGATAAAGGGCGTGGGTTGAAACGATGTAGACACCTTCTTGATCCACTGCAAAGGAGTTTTGAATAACCTCGTCGTCACCTTCCATTTGGTAGGTATGGAATTCTCCGGTCTTTTGATCCCGGTAACCGGTATAGCCGTTACTGGTAACAAACCAGAGGTTTCCTTCCCAGTCCGGCATGACATCATGAATGTTGCTGCCTTCAGGCATAACGCCGCTGATATCGTACTCTTCAGCGACGACCCATTGTGGCTGGTCACCAGACTTATCCAGCTCCAGAATTTTAATGGTGTTATCTGCTGGCGCGAGAATTGGTCGATCCTTGTGATCAAGGTGGAAGTAACCACCACCACTGTTGTCCCCGGACGTTTTCATTGGCATATCGTATTGAGCGATGGTTTCCAGAGTATCGGGATCCAGAAGGTGCAACTCCACGCCGGTCAGTTTGATGCTGACGGTAATCAGGCGGCCTTCGGTATCAAAGGCGATATTGGGTGCGACGCCAACGATGGAGCTGAAGTTGCGATGAATGGCCTGAGTATTTTTCCCTAGGGGGCCTGGATAATCTGTGATATTCCGGTTGTAAGATCCACCGTGCATACTGCTGCGCTGGGATTCAGCCAGCCAGGGGTGATCAGGTTGTAAGGCGCCAGGCATGGGTTGAGCGACTGCCGGTGAACCCAGTTCAACAGGTACTTCATTTTCGGTTGCTTTTAAATAGGAGAACGTTGAGATAGCTGTGAATGCAGCAATGCCCAAAGCAATTTTTGTTTTAGAGAACTTCATGATGCTTTCTTCTTTTTTGTTTTAATTTTTTGCCATTACAGGGCGCAAAAAGCTTACAAAGGAAAACCTTTGTGCATTTTGTAACCTCTGTTGTTCATTTGCTCAGGCCGTGGCCAACCTGGTGGCTTCGACTTTCACTGGAATTCCATGTACCACCGCATTACCGGTCAGCTCATCGATCACTTTCTCATTGGTGATGTCATTCAAGCTGACACCAGCATGGGCTTCAGCAACTGTGATTCGGGTACCTGGCCGGTTATGTCCCCAGGCATGAGGCATACAGACGACACCATGTCATCACCGATGTAATAAGTCTTCAAAACACCAGTTTAATTTGACCTCCCGATTAACCCTTTTCTGGCCGATTGTTTTCCTGTTGGTATCAAGCAGGGAGCAGCGCCATGACCAATCGAGAGGAC
>NZ_LUKQ02000248.1 GCF_001647025.1 Endozoicomonas atrinae | reverse complement strand
GCGTCATTCGTAAGGCGATCAAGAACCGGAAGATTTTTCGGACTGATGAGTCAGTCATGAAGGTAATCTATCTGGCCATGGAAAAAGCTTCCGAGAAATGGACCATGCCGATCAGGAACTGGAAAGCAGCCATGAACCGGTTTGAAATTATGTTTCCTGACCGGTTCAAGGAGTAATAGTTTTGGTGGCGTTTACACAGAATTATTTACAGGCTCTGCTGATAGTAACTTCATAGGCTACAAATGGGTTCTTACCAATATACTCTTTGCCCAGCAAACTATCAGGATTCTCAGCGTTGTATTTTTCTTGCTCTTCATGATCGTTGAAGCAGCCTGTATGACTCTTAATCTTTACATTACCACTAAGGCATTTTTCGAGAGCCATGACATATTCGTCAGCTGAGTGGTAATAGTTGGGTACCACCATTCCAGGTAATTTCCTGAATATCGCAGCTCCGGGTTCAAGAGCTGCAAGCTGGTCATCGGTCATGATAACCTGGTATTGATTATCTATCAGAGCAACGGTAGCCCTATATATAAAGCCTTGGCCGTTGAAAGCAGCCTTAACCTGTTCTGCAGCCTTTGGATCGTTTGGGTTGATGGCACGAAGCTTTTCGTCAATACACTTAAGGCGCTCTTCTTTCTGTATATCAGTGAGACTACCATCCGTGAAAACCGTTGCAAAATTATCCGGGGCGGTGATTATGCATTGTCCACCCTCATTAGTCGCACGAGTCATGACCTCTACGTACTTAGTTAAGTCTCTAATATTACAGCCAACATTGACACTGAGCGTAACATCGAAGCTCTGCCTGACAGAAGGTATAAGCCAATTGGTCGTTGTCGCATCCCCTACTATAAATTGAATCTTTTCTTTAATTTCTGGAGACAGATCTTCACGTTTAGCGATAGCCACCCGAATCATTTCTCCGTTGATATCAACACCCACTACTGAGCGAGCTTGCAATGATTTAGCGCAAATAATGGAATCTGGGCCCGTTCCACATCCCGCATCGAGAACGTGTCTTCCAGGTACTATTACTCTTAAAATATAAGCAAGCCACTTGTCCAAGAGCTCTTTACCATCAGCTCCATGGCCTGTGGAGTTGTATATTTCAACAGCTGTTGGATTCCAATCCGTTCTGTTGCCTAAATGAGAAGGCCCCTGACTTGCACCTGTTATGTCAGTTTGATTTGTAGGGCTGTGACTCAGACCGGTAGAGAGCATACTAATTCTTACCTGCATATTTGTTTAAGTTAGAAACGTCCTTTTACACATATCCGCATGCTATCAATGAGGACATATTCTGTTTTCGACTATGCAGTGCTGATTTAGTTCAAAAGCCTGTGAGTTAATCTGAGGGCAAGAAGGGGAAATACCAATCGAACTTTCTAGCCAGACTATTGTGCTGGAGATATGGACGCCAGCCCTGGGTTTGAATTCCTCGCAATACCCGAGGGCACAAGTAGCCCCGATATTACTTGTCATTCCGCCTTGTTATGGCAACCATAACACCATGGTCATTACGGTAGTTTAGAATGCACGATTGGTATAAAAATTCAATGTAACTCCCCTAGGGTAGTGCCACAAAATACCATTGCCGCCTTTAAGGGTACTTCCGTTTTGATTGTTTTCTTCCCTGAATCAAGATGGTTTTGGAACCCAGGCTTTACACCATCCTGCAGGTTCTACGGAATTTGCCGGGAATAGCTTGCAACCTTTGTTGTCAGGGGTATAGAGCGCGCAGTTCTCACACTTCCGGCCTTCCTGGTAACCATCTATGGATTTAGCCGCTTCCTGAGTTTTCTTGTAGGAGAGCCCCATTGCCACAGGGTTGGACTCATCAAGAGCTGGAAGAGCGTCAGCTCTGGCTTGACGACTGGGGATATTTAGAAGAGGAATAAGCGCAGAAGCAGCGGCCAGTTGTAAAAAACGGCGCCGTGTGGGACCACGCTTCTCAGAATCGAACGATTTCTCAGACATGGGATTACCTCATCGTACTTTTATGTTTTTTAAGCCTGATGGTGTCAGGTCTTAAAACTTTTTTATTCATACGAGTGGGTATATCTCACGGATCATGCGAGAAATCAATTCTCAAGCCAGGCTTTCAGTGACTCCAGACCGTTACCTGAGTAGGCGCTGATCTCGAATATTGTTTTGATGCCTGCAGCCTTAAGTGCTTTTCGAGAGAATTCCGGATCGGCTTTTTCACTGTCGATCTTGGTGATGATACCAATCACTTCCCGGTTGAACATACTGGCAAAACCAGGGGGGATCAGGTTCTGCTTTCTTGAGCAGTCGTGCACTACGGCAATGACCTGGTAATCAACAGACGATGACATCAGTGCGGCATAAAAACGACGATTTTCAATAAACTCCCCAGGTGTATCGAGTATGAAATCGCTGTACTCCATGGCCTGGGTTTTTTTGTACTTCAACTCCTGCCCATAGAGAGCCTGAGTTAATGTGGTTTTGCCTGAGGTGGTCGAGCCCACCAACATCATCTTTTTCATCAGGAGCGGGTAACCTGCGTAGGGGAGAACTTCAGGTTGTCCCTGAGCATATCCATGGCTGCATTCAGTCCAGCTTCAACACTGCCTACATCGCCAGTAATCACCAGGCAGCCAGAGAAACGATCCAGAAAACCGATTTCAACACCAGCCGCTTTGGTTGCAACGTCTGCAGCAATCATTGAGGCTTCGCTGGGGGTGATGGTCATAATGCCGATAGCGCTGATGGTTTCAGCATCAAGACCCAGTTTGATGACCAGGTCTTCCTGAGGGTGAGCAATCAGATGCGCCAGAGTGACCTGTTTACCCGGTACGTACTCCTGAATGATGCGCTCTTTCTTGTCGAGAAGGTTTTCCTGGAAGTTGCCACTCATGATTATTTACGACTCTTGTCTTGCAATTGATATGGCTGACGAAACGCCAGCCATATACGATTCATTACTGTTGCTTCTGGCGTGCAATCTCTTCCCAGTTAGCTGGGTAAGCGACAAACATAAAGCGGGCGAAGTCCGGGGCGCTGAACTGGATTGTTGATCCCTTTGGAATAAACATCACATCGCCGGCATGGCCAACCACTTCACGGCCGTCGATAATAATTTTCAACGTACCTTCTACGATGTAATCCACTTCGTCGTACTCCAGAGTCCACTCAAATGTGGTCTGGTGAATTTCCATCATGCCGCAGCCAAGGCGAGGGCTTTCATCCAGATCAAGGATGTCGGTGATAAATACTTTGTCACCTGGGTTGCCTGTGTCAAAAGGTTTGCACTTGACGGTTGGGGCCTTGATCACCGCAACACCGGAAGGATCGGCGTGCTTCTCAAACTCAGGGGCAGCGGCCTGCCTGGTCAGCTGTTCAGCCACCACTTTACGGATGATTTGTTCCAGTGCTTCCGGGGTAATCTGATTCATGGGCAATCTCTTGAATACGATGTGATAAACAGGATTATTTGAGCAGGCGCTTTAATACTTCCTGCTGAACTTGTGCGATATGCTCTGGGGAAGAGATATGGAATTCCCCGATAAGGAGCTGATGAATGCGCTTTTTCAATACTTCTACTGAGCTGGCCTGGGAGCTTCGGATAACCTGAATGCCCTGAATTTTTGCCAGATCATCGGCTCCAGGAGAAAGCAGCATGCCTTTTTCAAGGATGAGGCAACCATCAGAAACGAAGTCGTGAAGATTGTTGCGGGTGATGAGGCGGCTCATCGGCTCACCTCCATGTTGTCCACAATACCAACAATGGCTTCATCAACCGGGCCTTCAGAAGGGCGTATGGCTCTTCGGGCAGCACCACCTCTGGCGACCAGAACAATGTCACCAATGCCGGCGCCAACGGTATCAACGGCAACCAGTGACTGACCGGTTTCCTGTTCGCTGGGGTTGATCAGCTCGACGATCATTAATTTGAAGCCACTGAGACCATCCTGTTTGCGGGTGGCCCAGATGTTGCCAGTTACCTTGCCAATCAGCACTTGCCATACTCCCGGAAAATGGTTGGGCTCGAAATTTCAAGGTTGAACATTAATACAGGGGTTGGAAAGCTCAGTTGACGAAAGTCAGTTTTCCAGAAATCAGAAAATTAACCTGGATCAATATTTGGGCAGTTTTTATGCCTTAGCTATTGCTCTCGAACCATTGATATGTGGATGAGCGGCAATGATTGACAGTCACTCTGACATCCTTGTTATTACTTTTGACCAATAATGTGGTTCTTTCGTAAAAATAAGAGGGGCAAGTAATGAATTTTTATAGAAACAATAAGGTCTAAATTCAGGTATTCGCTTAATAGAAATATGGATGTTGTATCATGAACAATATAAGCCCTGAAGCATTAAGTACCCCTGCTTTTCTTAGAACCCTTTGTGAATCCATGGAAAAAATCCGGGAAGATCATGGGGATAATGTCAGAATTGGTTTCTTTAATGGGTGGACTGTTGGGTTAACAACAGAAGGCTCTGAAACAGAAAAAATGTGGATCAACTTTTTTAAGCAGAGAGGGGTGGACTATTGTGCTAGTGAAGGGCTGGCAATGAATATAGTACTCGTGAGGAGCAAGATTGAGGAGATCCAACCCTTGCAAGGCGCTGTTTCAAACAGTAGAGGTACAGGAATATCTCAGATAAGGCCCGTTTTTGGCACTTCTACTAGTAATGGTGCCAACGCCCCCCGGCGATATACTGAGTCCGGGAATATTCTGGCTTGCCCCAGTGAAGACATGGAAGCTGGCAGAGGGGGGTTAGATAGAACTTTCGGTTTCCGTGATACTGAAAGCATGGCTTCTACATCTGGCTATATGCCGTTTCCCAGTCAGTCCCCTCCCTTGCCTGCAATAGAGCCTGTCGCTCATAATGCTTTAGAACTACCTGAGGGGTTAGAGCAAAATCTTTTACGTTTTATCGAATTTAGCAACAAATACTGTAATGGTCATGGGCTTTCCTGGGACATGATTCATGATGGTCTTCATCGATTGAAATTAAATCAGGGTGTTCTTGAAAAGTTGAATGGTTTTTTACGTAAAGTGAACCAACATCCAGAACATGCACGGCAGCATTTTACTAACAATCCAATGTATGGCCAGAGTGAGACAGAAGGAAGTGTGCAGAATAGTGGACAATTGTTCAGCAGAGTGAGTCAGCTTATGCAGTTTATGATGAAGGATGCTGATACAGACACTGTTTCAGCAATGCTTCATCAGGCTGCAGCACGACAGGAAGATGATTGCCATGACCAAACCCTTAGTATCGTTGACCGGCTCTTTGCGGAAAGGCATTTGTCTGGGATTAAAAAATTAGTAGCAGAATTTAGAGGAAGAGATATTGACTGGCAAGATTTGTTGATCGGAATGAGAAAACGATTTCATCAGGATGCTTTTGACACGATATTAGGAAATATCAGATATAACGACAAGGGCGATCAACGCCCATTAATAGAGCATCCTGAGTATATTGCTCTTCATGGTATGTTTAAGAAACTCTTCAGTTATAACTCTTATCATGGAACAGGTGTCTGTGGCTTTCCTGATGATAGCTCAAGCTTATTGTTCGATCATTGGGAGGGGACTGTCTTTGAGTGGAAGAATATTTTTAATCAGTTTACGAAACAATTTTTAGAGTGTATTCAATCGGAAGATCGTTTTATCAATTTTCTGAAGGATGCATTTGATGATAAAGGTGAAGGCTCTTTAGGTGAGGCTTTTGACAAAATGCCAGAGGTTGCTGAGAAGCTCTCAGTAGTACAGAACGCTAGTCATGAGCTGCTGGAGGTATTTGAAGACCCGGATAGTCAGGTAGCCCTTTCTCTTTTCAATGACCTGGGAGCTACTCGTACCCAGGCATTAAGGCAAGCCAGAGATGAACTAATTAGAGATAAAGTTAGAAGGTACAAGGGAGAGGTAGAAAATACTTTACCGATACACACCATTTCAATACATCGATTGGTCATTACGGAGAAGTCCATGAGGCTTAGAGGTGGTGGTGGTGTATATCATGCAAATGTTGTCCAGGCATCTCACCGGGAAAACCGTTTTATGAGGGCTTATTAACGCTTAATACATCATAGTTCGGAATAATTATCTGGTGTGTTTAACCTTAATAGCCATTCAAACCAACCAGTCAATTCCCTCCAACGCTTGTTGAAACCACTTCATCGCTTTGCCTTCTGCCCTTTTGTGCCAGGCCATGAATATGGTTTGGTTGGGGTGAGGCAATACAGGCTTTCTCAACCAGCGCTCCACTATCCAGCCACGGCTGGGTAGGGTGTCTTGGAACAAAACCAATGCTGCGACCAAGCTGAAGACGTTGGTGTTTGATTCACATTGATCAAGCGTTTGGTTTGAGTTTTTCTCTGCTTCGTCTAGCCTTTGTTCTTACTGTTTATTCTATTTTTCCCTCTATATGAATGATGGCCATCAGCAAAGCTGATGGCCATCATTTTCCTCTTTTGATGTGTTGATGGATTTCCTTAAAAACCATTGCCTGTTGATGGCATAGGAGGTACCGATGACGCTGACCAACAAAGAAAAAGTGGTACAACTGCTGAAGGGCCTGGAAACAGGTGACACCAGTGCGTATGCATATATAAACCCACAGAAGTATGTGCAGCACAATCTTGGTGTTGCGAACGGTTTTGATGGGTTCAAGGCATTGATGTCTGACCTTCCGAAGGGCAGTACAAAAGTGGATGTGAAGCGGGTTTTCGAAGATGGGGATTATGTCTTTACCCATATGGATTATGACTTTTTTGGACCAAAAGTAGGCTTTGATATTCTTAAGATGGAAGATGGTTTGATTGTTGAACACTGGGATAACCTAATGGAAAAAGCGACTTCTCCCAATGCCAGTGGTCACACCCAGACGGATGGCTCCACGGAGATTACTGATCGGGATAGAACGGCAGAAAACAAAGCACGGGCAGCAAGCTTTGTAAAAAACGTTTTGATGGAAGGACAGTTCGATAAGATCAGCGAGTACATTACCCCCGGAACTACTCATTACATTCAGCACAGCCCATTCATTACCGATGGGGTTGAGGGTTTACAGGCTGCAATAGAGCACATGGCGGAGCAGGGGGTTACCATGGAGTATAAGAAAAACCATAAAGTGTTGGGTGAGGGCAATTTTGTATTGAGTGTCAGCGAGGGAGAGTTTGCAGGTAACCATGTGGCGTATTACGACCTGCTTCGTCTTGAGGATAATAAAATAGTAGAACACTGGGGAGCGATAGAGACCATCCCGCCGGAGTCGGAGTGGAAAAACAGCAACGGTAAGTTTGGTTTCTGACTCCAGGAGGCTGTTGACGTTTCGTTGCGTGCTCAGTGGCTCGGAAAGGCGTCATTTGCGCGAAAGACGTGTGGTGACTATAACACTTCTTACTGCCAACGGGGTGCCAGGGCAGTAAGAAGTAAAAAGATGAATTAAAGATATTAGGGTTGATTAATCAAAGCCATGCCAACAATCCTGGGGTCTTCGGCATTTTGATGGTTAATTATTGTAAAATAGAATGGGCGATCAAAATCAAAGTTGAGAAGTTCTTTGTGAGTTATACGGGGAATGTAATTTAAATTGTGTAAACGCTTGTCGTTAATACTCCAAAATGGAGAATAACAATGAGCGTTGAAATCAACGAAAAACTGGTAGATCAAATAGCCAGTCAGATTAAAACTCAGGATGA
>NZ_LUKQ02000247.1 GCF_001647025.1 Endozoicomonas atrinae | reverse complement strand
ACTATGAAGATATTATCAATAAATGCTGTGAGGCATGGAATGAATTACTTTCTGAAGTTGGCCGATTGAAAAGTCTATGCTCCCGTTCATGGGCTGTTATTTCATAATTTAAAAATGGAATTGGTATAACGCTGTGCACACATGGCTACCCATGAAGCAGGAGTAACCAGACCATGGGGGATATACCAGCCATAATGCGCCGTTTCAAAATCGGCCTGAGCCTGGGTATCCTGCATACCGGCACCAAAACGGTATTCCGAACGCTCATTCATTGCCCGGTAGCAAACGACAACTTCACACACTCCGCTGGCCACCGCCATCGCCGCCTGCTGTACCGTTGCACAGGCAGCACCACCACCGTAATGAATCCGGCTGAAAAATTTGAGCTCTTCCCCACCGATCTCACGAAACACTTCTATTTCAGGGTTATTATCCAGGGTGAAGGTAACCAGACCATCCACTTCTGAAGGGTGGATACCAGCATCTTCTAACGCTGAAGTTACGCACTCCACAGCCAGCGTCATTTCACTGCGACCGGAGTTCTTGGAAAATTCGGTTGCGCCAATACCTACGATTGCGGCCTGGCCACTGAGAGATCCTGCTGCCATTTCTCATTCTCCCTGGTCTACTGCCGGCAAGGCGACCACAACGGTGCCTGTAACATGATTACCCATGCTGTTCTTACCAGTCACTGCAACTTCTACCAGGTTTTCCCCTGATACTTCCCGCTTGTCCTGCACCTTGCCCACCAGCTTCATGACATCACCGGCATAATTGGGCACACCCAGCTTTATCTTGACCGACTTCAGACGCCCTTTTGGTCCGGTCCAGTCCGTAATAAAACGGCCAACCAGACCATTGGTGGTCAGAATATTCATAAAGATATCCTGAGAGCCCAGAGCCTGAGCCTGATCCCGGTCATGATGAACATTCTGATAATCACGAGAGGCCAGTGCCGTCGAAACAATAAGGCGCGTTGTAACGTCTATCTCCTGAACCGGTAGCTTCTGACCAACATCTACCTGATCGAAACGCAGATCATTAAACTGCTGCGTCTTGTCCTGATTAGCAATCACGAGCCCACTCATAATACATTGACCTCTGCTGATTCGTCCGCCAGTAGTGCACCAAGCGCCGCCTGCTGATAAGTACCACCACCCAGGCTCAATTCAAGCTGCTTGGCCCAAAGGAAGTAACGGTGGAGTGGATAGTCAATATCGGCACCAATACCACCATGCAGGTGCTGAGCGGTATGCACCACACGACCACCACCGATGCAGGCCCACCATTTAGCAGTAGCAACGGCCGGCGCAGCGGCCTTTTCTTCTTCAAGTTGCCAGAGCGCCTGCCAGTAAGTGGAGCGCATGGCTTCTATATCGATATAAGCGTCTGCACAACGCATGGTGGTGCTCTGGAATCCGGCAATGGCCTTACCAAACTGCTTACGCTCTGTTGTGTATTCAGCGGTACGCCGTAAAGCCTCTTCAGTCACACCAACCATTGTCGCAGCAGCCGCCACCTGACCACGGGCAATAATCCATTCAAGTGCTTCTTTACCACTCTCAGCATCCACCAGAACATCCTGCGGTCTAACAGCAACGTCCGCCATTTGTACGGTATAAAGGGGTTCGCCATGCGTACTGGTCTGTGCGGTCAGCTCAACACCCGCCGCCTGGGTATCAACCAGAAGCAACACCGTGTTACCTGACTCATCCGTTGCTGGTGTTAAAATAGCCCTAGCTTCGCCAGCATAAGGCACACACTCACGAGTTCCGTTCAGAAGCAGGCTGTCGCCATTAGCTGAGACCGTTGCTTCAGCCCTGACAGCCTCAGGCATGCTCTGCTCGGCAAGTGCCGCTGTAAGAATGTGTTCACCACAGGCGAGTGGCTGCAGGTATCTTTCCTGCTGCTCTTTAGTGCCAAAGCGGGCAATCGGCAGCGCGGTCAGCACCAGGGAAGGAAGCAATGGCATAGGGGCAACATGCCGCCCCTGCTCCTCAAGCATCAGGCATAGCTCTGTTAAACCAAAACCACTGCCGCCGGATGATTCAGGAATGGCCATCCCCAGCAGCCCAGATTCTGCAAATTGGTACCAGAGGTTTTTATCAAACCCTTCACCTTCTGCTTTCAGCTGGTTCAGACGGGTCTCGGTTGCCTGATCAGACAGAATCTGTTTTGCCAGATCCCGAATCGCTCCCTGATCTTCACTAAATGAAAAATCCATTACACTGACTCCGCTATTCTCTTTTTATTCTTATAAAATGTTGCCTCAATCTCCGACCAATCATCGGAGCAACAACACCTGTTCATGCTTTCCCGGTTTATTCCGCTACCGGACTAAACAGAGCAAGTGTCAGCTCATCATCACACTGGGTAATTTCAGCCTTCACCGGCATACCAATACGGACGTCTTCCGGCTCAATATTGATCAACCCTGCGACCAGTCTTGTGCCTTCTTCCAGTTCCACTAGGGCAATAGGGTTCGGATCATCAAAGGCAGGCACCGCCGGATGATGCAAATTGACAAAGCTGTGAATAACCCCCTTACCACTGGCTTCTACCACGTCTTTTTCCAGAGACTGGCAGCTTGGGCACATTGGGGAAGGCGGGTGTCTCAGAGTCTGACAGGAAGTACAGCGCTGGATTAATAGCTTGCCCTGCTTTAAGCCTTCCCAGAAAAATGCGTTGTCACGATTCAACCCTGGACGGGGGCGCTGGGGAGCCTTAGGCTTATTGCTCTGGCTGTCGGCACTTGCCGGACGCTGAGCCTGTTGGGGAGCTTTGAACTTCAACAGACGGAAGCGCATCTCTGCAACTTTTTCATTGTCCTGATTAATAAACGTCCACAGTTCAGTAACAAAATACCCTTCCCCCAGGGCCGTCTGTTTCAACTCAGAGATCGACTCGATGGTCATGGTATGGGAGATATCATCACCGGGCTTTACGTAACCGAAATACTCCTGATCACAGTTAACCGCCACAACAGAGACATAGCCCGCTTCGTCCAGCATATCGAGAACATATGGCTGTTCTTCAGTTCTGGGAACTGAACCCGGTGCCGGCGTTTCCGTCACACCTTTCATGGTCCAGGCCTGAATCATGGTGGGTGGAGCAATAATTGATCCCTGGTCGGATTGCTTTGCATATTCCAGATTGGTGTACATGGGGTTGTCGTCGCCCATCGCCTGACACCAGTGACGGATCATTGGAAGATTGACGGGATCCCAGCTTCGCTGTGGACCCACCTCAACACCAATCATGGCAGCCATTCGGGCTTCCAGTTCTTTATTATTATTTTGTTGACTCATTACTTTCACCCTGATCAACCAATTGGAACCATGCTTTTAAACCGAAAAAGAAGCCGGTTCACTGATACATTCCATTCTACGCAGCCAATAACAGCCCTCAATTACAAAAACTGGCCATTGTCGGCTATCAATATGCGGCCTCTGCGCTCAATGAATGCGCAGATATAAAGATGAATTAAATCGGAGGCAGGAAATATTCAAAAAGATAGAAAGGAGGTTGCAGCCTCAGATTCTATGACATCGAAGGCTGCAAAAAGGAAGAGGTTACTCAATAACCGCAGGATTAGGCATTGCCGGCCCACCCAGGAATGCCCGATGAGAAGGTGGTTGCGCACCATTCACATCCTTAACACTGAGTTCTTCTGCCAGTTCTGCGCCAACCCAGATACGTCCGGTTCGCTCCAGCATATCATCACTGTTTGCCAGAGCAGCAATCACACGTCCACCAAACTCAGGAGATTCTGCAGTCGCAGCCAAGTCTGCGTATTTTTCAGGTTCAGCATCAAACACACGCTGGGTACGCTCTGTCAGAACCAGACCTAACCAGAGCGAAATACAGGCGACATTATGAGGCTTGAGATCAACCCCCATATCCGCCGCAAACTTATCCACCGCGGCCTTGCCACCGCCATAGGCAGGACCGTGCATATAACAGCGCCCACCAAACGACGATGTATGAACAATCAGTCCCTGCTTCTGCTCTGCCATTATTTTTGCACCGTAATAGCTGGCAACATAGGTAGAGCGCATTCCTACATCCAGGATATCCAGAAGAGAGAGGCTTTTCTCCCAGAATGGACCTGTCTGGGTCAACTCGTCAGGAACGGCAGTGGCATTATTTACCAGCACATCCAGGCGACCAGACTCTTTCTGAATCCGCCCAAACAGTTTCTCAACCTGTGCATCATCACTGTGATCACAGACCACCGCAATGCCTTTGCCACCACGCTCATTGATTGCTGCAGCAGTAGCGAATACCGTTCCCGGTAAAGGGGCATCCCCTTCCTGCTGGCTTCTTCCCGTTACATAAACCGTGGCGCCACTTTCCGCCAGTGCCAGAGCGATGCCCTTACCAACTCCACGGCTTGCACCAGTCACCAGAACAACCGATTCAGGCTTCAACAGCATTTTTATTCTCCTGAGTATTCTCAGCCGCTACGTCACCCGCTTTAACCGTACGGGCATCTACCTGACGCTGCGCAATATGGTTTGCCGAAAGATAACCAAAGGTCATGGCTGGGCCGATGGTTGAACCGGCACCAGGATAGGTTTGCTTCATGACCGAAGCAGAGGTATTGCCGATCGCGTACAGTCCGGAGATTGGAGAGCCATCCTCTTTAAGTACCTGACCATCGACGTCGGTAACCAGGCCACCTTTGGTGCCAATATCACCGATATTAACTTTCACCGCATAGAATGGGCCTTTCTCCAGAGGCCCAAGACAGGGGTTAGGCGTTGTATTTGGGTCACCGTAATAGCGATCAAACAAAGAATCCCCTTTGCCAAATTCAGGGTCTTTGCCCTCTGCCGAATACTGATTGTAACTTGTAACTGTTTCCTGCAAACCAGCAGCATCCACTCCAATCTTTTCTGCCAGTGCCTCAAGGCTTTCCGCTTTCTGGAAGAAGCTTTTATATCGCTTCGGCACCGCTTTATCTGGCACTGCATAGCCTGGCAGTAATGCACCACAAGGGTATTTATGACGGTATTGCGCATCAAAGACAAACCAGCATGGTACAGACTCAGTACCGTACATGCCGTCTCCAAAATCATTATAGGGAGCCGCTTCATTCATAAAGCGCTTGCCGTCTTTATTGACCAGAATACAGTTGGGTAAAGCACGCTCTACAAACATGGCCCTGGAGCGTGTTTCACCCTCAACATGGCTGGTCGGCGCCCACCAGCTGTGTTCCATCAATGCCGTTGCGGCCCCAAGGTTCTGGCCAGCCTGAATACCGTCCCCGGTATTAATCCCTTCTGGCGCAGCACTCCAGAGACTCTGTGAAGGTTGAGGGTGATATTTTTCCCGCATGGCCTGATTACTTTCAAAGCCTCCGGCACCAATGATCACTCCTTTTCTGGCCTTTACCCTGACCTGCTTGCCATTACGATTAACCACCACCCCGATAACCTGACCATTTTCTTCCACCAGAGATTCCATTGGACTGTTCAACCACAGGGGTATATCTCGATCCAGCATGGAGGCACGCAAAGCGGCAATCAGCGCATTTCCCAGGGTAAGAAATCGGTCCCGCCTGGATTTCATCCGCCAGAAGATATCCCGGTAATAGCGCCACATAATTCTCATATTGGTCAGCAGAAAACCTTTACCACGGCAGAGTAATACACGCGCCTCTTTCATGGTCATGGCCATGCGCCCCAGCATCAATGTGGCAGGTGTCGTTGGTCTCAGGTTTTCAAATTCACTGCCCAGTTTGCTGGCATGGAAGGGGATGGGATCCATGGAGCGATAGCCCGGCATCCCGCCCGGTAACTCTGGGTAGTAATCCGCATAGGCAGACTGGGCCTCATAACGAACCCGCGTGTTCTCTTCGAGGTAACGGAGCATTTTCTTGGCATTGGCCACATAGGCTTCAATCCGGCCATCCCCCGGCTCTTCTCCAATAACCCGCTTGATGTAATCGACGGCTACCTCATCAGCGTCTTTTATCCCCATGGACTGCATCTGGAAATTGTTTGGAATCCAGATACCGCCGCCGGAGATGGCTGAAGTGCCCCCATATTGATTGGTTTTTTCCACCACCAGCGTTTTCAGACCAAGATCATGGGCACGCAGTGAAGCGGTTAATGCCCCTGCACCAGATCCCACGACCACCACATCAACAATGGTGTCCCAGGGTTTGCTCCCGCCTTTTTTATTATTGCTATTATCCGACGTTCTGTTTTCCAAGTTAGTTACCCCTTGTCGTTATTATGGGAATCGTTTTAGGGATATTGATTGCTTAAACGTGGTATCCGCCATCTACACAAATGATCTGCCCGGTGATATAGCGTGCTCGGTTGGAAGCCAGGAAGCTCACGGCATCGGCCACTTCTTCAGCCTGGCCAAAACGCTTCAGGCAGAGGTTCTGCAATACCGCATCTTCCCAGGCCTGATCAAACACCTTACCTTTCAGCCTTAAAAATATACCAGCCTCAATAACACCAATGGCAACACTGTTTGCCCTTACACCATAGGCACCTTCTTCTTTTGCAATCCCTTTAATCAGGCTTTCAATGGCTGCTTTTGGAGCAACGGAGAGGACATCCCGGGCGGGGAAACGGAACAGGCCCGCAGAGCTGATATGAACTATAGAGCCACCTCCCTCTTTTCTCAGGTAAGGAATGGCCGTATGCGCAATATTGAAAAAGCCATTCACATCCGACTGGATAATGTCCTGCCAGAGCTCTGGTGTCGTTTCTGAAATAAACTGCTGGGGGATATCGTAGCCAGTAGCAAGCACTACGGTATGAATATTGCCATACTGATCGGCAAGGTCAGCAAACAGTTTCTCCGCACTTTCCCTGTCCCCCATATTGAGCTGAAAAGCCTCTGCCTGCCCACCGGCTTCAGCCAGGGAAGCAACCACTTCCAGCGCTTTATCCCGGTTGTTGTTGTAGGTCAGTGCAACGGTTGCGCCCTGCTCTGCCAGACGATGACAGACTGCAGCACCAACACCACCGCTGCCACCAACTACCAGCGCCACGCCTTGAGAAAACTCATTTTTATTATTATCCATAGCCTTGTCCAGGAAGCCAGAAGGTTACCGGTATCGCCATGATTGTGGTAACACAACCCTTTTCCAGCCTGCTGCTGAAGCAGTCCATAAAGGCAGGCGAAGTCAATGATGGATTCTTGCGGCTGCCCGGTAAACTCTCATCGTCTAAAAAGACTAACGAGCCAGAACCACTGAAATAGAAAGCAACTGTAAACGACCTTGGTTTTTCTAACTGAATCAGGCGATAATCACGGACAAATGGATCTTCCGATTACCATTCGGATCATAAAACGAAGAAAAGCCTAATGAGCAAAACCATCAGTGTTGAAGCATTCAGTAATTTGGTGGACAAGCTGTACGGGGGGTTACAAAGCAAAGTGCCCTGGAAGCTGTTTCTGGAATGCCTGGAACAGCAGATTGGCGCCAGCTTTTCTACCTTAATTCTGCGCCCTCCGTCCCAGGATACCGAAGGGTTGATTCTCAGTACTGGCGGTGCCCACCATAATGAAGCGCTAACCTCCTATAATGAGCACTTTTTTGCACTGGACCCTTTTGTTGATCTACCCAGTGGCCAGGTAGTAACACTGGATGAATTCATTCCGGAAGATGAACGACACCAGTCCGAGTATTTTCAACAATTTCTGGCACCTATTAATGTTCACCATATATTAGGCGCTGATATCCACACACCTGATGGCGCCAAGTGCAGCTTGAGAATCAGCCGCGGGAATGAAGAGAACCGCTTCAGTGATGATGACAAATGGCTGATTAACACCCTGATTCCACACCTGATGCGAG
>NZ_LUKQ02000246.1 GCF_001647025.1 Endozoicomonas atrinae | reverse complement strand
ACCATTCGCACCGGAGTTAAACAGCTCAGAAAGGCTATGGGAGTGGATGCGGGAGCATGACTTATCAAACAAAGCATTTTCAGGTTATGAAAATATTGTAGATTGTTGCTGTGAAGCTTGGAATAACCTTTGCAGCGAAGCTGGTCGACTGTTCAGTCTGTGCTCCCGTGATTGGGCAGTTATACAGTAGTTAGAAAATTCAATTGGTATAACACATCGAACAAACCCTGCTCACCCTCAGCCTGATGGAAAGCAAGGACATACACCTCACCCTCAGCCTTATGGCCATCCAGCTTGATGTTATGGGTCGTGACATTGTGGTGGAGTATTTTCATCGGTGCCTGAATATCAGGCAGTTTGTCAATGAAGTCCATGGCAGGCCCATGGAAAAAAGCACCATGATCATCAACGGCATCTTCATGGTAAAGCGAGCGCATTTTCGCATGGTCGTGACGGTCTGCTGCATTACAATATGCCTGAACCAACTCCCGTATTGACTCTTTATCCAGTAATTCCCTCAATTGATTTTGAAGTTCATCAGTTACTTTATTATTCATTATTTTTTACGGCCAACTATTCAAAGTTGAGGGGATGGACAAAGCTATACCCTCAACTTTCTGCTATCACTATTAGCCAGTAGTCTGCGGGCTTTGCTTTGCCCCCATTCGCCATTGCAGGGCAACCAATACCATAACGACTAATGCTCCCAGCAATGCACCTCCATATGGATTAAATAGCAGTACAGGCAGACTGGTCAGAGACATCAGCCGCTCCCATACGTAAAGCCTCCTCAGCAGATAACCTTCAATAGTCATTGCCATCGCCATAATAATGGCAACCGTTTGCAGAGTTGCTATAGCCAGTCCGAGCAGATCCCCGGTGGTATTAATCAGCCCGGTATAGGCCATCATAATTGGAATGACAAACAAGCCCGCTGCCAGCTTAAATGCCTCAACCGAGGCTTTCATAGGGTTGGCATTGGCCACTCCGGCTCCTGCAAATGCAGCAAGCGCAATAGGAGGAGTTACGTTCGAGGTTTGCGACAACCAGAAAATAATCAGATGGGAGGTCAACAGTGGCAAACCAAAATCACCCAATAGAGGTACTGCAATTACCGCAAGCACGATATACGCGGCAGTAACCGGTAACCCCATGCCAAGAATCAGCGCAACAAGGCTGATCAATAACAAAGCGGTGAACAGGTAACCACCGGAAAGCGCCATAACAAACTGGGTAAACTGCAGGCCAATTCCAGTCTGCCCAACGACACCGACAATAATACCGGCGGCTCCACAGGCTACTGAGATAGGAAGCGCCAGCAATGCCCCCGCCTTCATACCTTCAATGACCTTCGGAATACTGACACGACTGTGTTTTCGTAAAGCGGCAGTGACCAATATGGCTGCACAGCCAGCAACACCAACCAGTAAGGGGGAATACCCCATCATCAACAATGCAGTAATCAGCACAAGGGGTATCAAGAAATGAGCCCCCTGCTTCATCACCTTAAGAACGGCTTCTGTACGACTGACCGTTTGTAAATCCAACTTACAGGCCATGATATGCACATAAAGCAGTGTACAGAAGAAATAAAGCAATGCCGGAACAATGGAGGCAATCATAATGTCGCTGTAGGGCACACCGGTAAACTGTGCCATCACAAAAGCACCCGCGCCCATGATGGGCGGCATAATCTGCCCACCGGTTGAAGCTGCCGCTTCAATACCTGCCGCCTGTTCTGGTTTGTAACCCAGCCTCTTCATCATTGGGATGGTGATCGACCCGGTGGTTACCGTGTTGGCAATGGCAGATCCAGAGATTGAGCCCAGCCCGGCAGATGCAATAACAGCAGCTTTCGCAGGTCCACCTCGATATTTGCCGGCAATGGCAAAGGCCAGATCAATAAAGAACTTACCGGCCCCCGTAACTTCCAGAAAAGCACCGAACAATACAAAGATAAAAACGGTTGTGGCCGCGATGCCCAGCGCTGAACCAAAAATACCGTTACTGGAGAAAATCTGGAACTGTACCAGTTCCTGAAGCGTGTAAGCCTTGGTTGCAAGCGTTCCCGGAAGCAGATCTCCAAACGCACTGTAAGCCAGAAATATGACTGCAATAATCACCATGACCCAGCCTACAGTGCGTCGACAGGCTTCTAACAATAAAAGCGCAAAAACAGCACCAGCCGTCAAATCCAGTTTGGTCAGGCCAAACAGAAGGTAGTTAATATCGTTATAGTCGAACTGGATGATCTGGTATCCCGCAAACACGGCCAGGGCACACAACCCAAGATCCACGAGTCGACCAGCCACTATAATCGGGGTGCCTTTTTGTTCATTCCTGGCGTCTTTAATCAGCGGATAGTGAAGGAAAATCAGCACCATCACCCAGGTCAGGTGAGCAGGCCTAAAGTACGTTGCAGAAATGGTTGAGGTCACACCCTGCCAGATCTGAAAAACTGACAACATCACTGCAAGGGCCAGCAACAAATAGCCCAGTCCCTGATTAAGCCTGCTCATAGAATTAGTCCAACAGATTTTGAAGATGGGGGTAGCGATAGCAAACCTGCTGTCGCTACTCTTCAGTACTGAATAATAATTATTGAATGCTGTTCAGATACTTCTCTGCACCTGGATGAAGGGGCACACCAGCCAGCTGCTTGGCATTAGCCGGGATGGTGGCTTCAGCTACTTTTACGACCTTGCGGACTTCATCCATGTTTTCATAGGCAGCCCGGGTCAATTCAAAAGCCATGTCATCCGCCATATCTGCCCGCACCACCAGCACGTTCCAGATACTCAGCGTGTCAGTGGCTGGTACATTGTTATAGATACCTTCAGGAATGGTGTACTCACTGTAGGCGGGATACTCGGCGATAAATGCCTGCCTTTCTTCCTGAGAGACTGGAATAACACGCAGCTTATGAGTTAAAGCGATCTGGGTAACCGCGCCAACACCCTGTCCACCAACAATAAAGCCAGCATCAATCTGACCGTTGGCCAGCGCATTGGTGGTTTCAGAGTAATTGAGGTATACGGCATTGATATCCTTTTCAGGATTAATCCCCAGCGTTTTCAACAATGCCGCCGAGGTGACGGCAGTGCCTGAGCCTGGCGCTCCCAGGGAAACGCGCTTACCTTTCAGGTCATCCAGTGTCTGAATATCAGAGTTTTGCAGTGTCATGGGATGAACAAGGTTTGGATAGAGCGCAAACAACACTTTTACCGGCATTTTAGAAGGAAATTTACCCTCCCCCTGAAGCATCCATTACCACATTTCCCATGGCAATGCCGGCCAGCATATCGCCACGGACAACCTTGATCGTGTTTTCAACTGAAGCGGCAGTCACCTCGGCTTTTACATTGATGCTATTCACTTCGTCCGACCAGACTTTGGCAAGTGCACCACCAAAGGGATAGTAAATACCACTTTGTCCACCAGTACCAATGGAATAGTTTTGTGCGAAAGCAATCATGGGCAACAGCATTGCGAATGCAGCAGCTATCCGTCTCATATTGGTCATCCCCCTTTTACAGGTCACTTTGTAGTTATTAGCGGGCGGGATCTTCCACCCAGCCTTCGTTGTTTGAGCAGAGCTTACTATAGGAAGCGCTGATGGAGAATACTCTTTGAGAAAGGATCTCTGCCTCAACAATGCATTCCATTGCTGTAGTGCAGAAAAACGCCATTGATCAAAAAACAACCAACATCAAGATGAAACAAGACTACCGGTAGTCTCTCTGGTTTTCCTCACAAGACTCACAATCTTATCCACAGAATCTGTGGTTAAGTTTTTTTGAGAAAAACTCATCGCAATAATTATTCCTCGGAGTGGCCGCCCACCAATAATAGCGCCATGTATGCTGATATCTACTAGATGAAAATAGACGTATATCTACAACATCCGACACACCCTATTTATTATTTTTCGATGAAAAATATTTTTATTATGGAAAGCAACTATAGACACATACATCAGCACAATAAATGAGCGAAAAATAAGGCGTACATATCAATTTACACAAGAATAAACCATTAAAAACCAGCCCGTTATTACGAGCATCCCACAGTTATTGCTAAAAAAAACTTCAATCAGAATGATGGTCCCACATAATATAGAAATTCGGAGCACTCAATGAAGCGCGTTCTCCTAGGGACAGTTCTGGCTACTTCTTCTGCAATGGCTTTCGCTGGCGGCAGTTATGTAACTGGTAACGTACAGAGCCACAGTAAAGATATTCACGGTTCCAGCATGACTTCCACTCTGGAAGCAGGCCACACTTTCGACACCACAGAGCGTGGCGGCCTGACCGTGCTGACTGAGTTTGATGGCATCCAGATCGGTAATGCTGTTGAAGGCAAGTCCAGCAGCCCTTACATCACTCTGGGTGTTGAGCAGGCTTACAGCCTGACTGACAACCTGTGGGTTGCCGCTGGTTACCACCACCTGCTGCACGACGGTGACTTTATCCAGGCACGTCCACTGGTGAAAATTGGTTACAACTTTGACAATGGCGTAGCCATCAGCAACCGTACCCGCTGGCACCTGGACCAGACCAATGCTGCTGGTGCCGAAGATGATGTGCGTACTGACAATGCCATCAGCTACCAGATGCAGAGCCAGCCAGTTCAGCTGAAGTACAACAACGTATATATGTGGGATGCCAAGGTAATGGACCACGAGGTTCGTGCAACCTGGACCAAAGCCGGCGTTCAACCCTACGTTGAGTGGCGCAATCAGGCTGACGACGCCAACAACGCCCTGGTACTGGGTGCTTCCCTCGGCTTCTGATTCAGTTACCCGTCCCCATTAGTAACTGATGTGCAAAAGGCCCTCAATTTATGTTGAGGGCCTTTGACTAACCCAGCCATCAATCTCTCACTGAAGTTTCCTTAAGTTTTGTATAATACTTACAAGCGAGAGCCCAAGAGCTAACCGATCCCGGCCATGACTACGCTCTGGCAATATGTTTGAAAACTTTGTTCGAACACTTCGCTTTTGGTCGTGTGTATCCAAATCGCCTAAAACACCATTGACGATGGCTTTTGCTTTTTCCAGCCTGCTTTTTACCCCTGAATTCTCTTGATCCAAAGGGAGCCCATCATTCTCGAGTAAAGTAAAAGTCCTGGCTAAAATATCAGGAAAAGACTTAACTAACTGCAACTCTGATACTGATAAATCACGAGCCCAGTTTTCTGTTAAACAATAAGCTATTTCATCCATCTCCTTAATATTCTGTTCTAATGGGCAAGTTCTGTTTGCTCTCGGTACAAATTCTGGGGCACGCGGATTAAGTTTCGAAAGATTTGGTGTGACTGAATGGTTTTCTAAGTTCCCAGCATTACACTCTGCATCAGGTACGACACCTAAAACCTTCTTAACAATAGATTCCGTGTTGAAATCGACATCACTTTCAGCAGAAATACAACGCCGTTCTACATCATGAGTAACCTTTACAGGGAGTCCAAACAAATTCTGCTGAGTACTCCGCCCCTCCTGATCACTGTGGCGAAACGTCTCATCAGGGTATATTGGCAACTGAGGAAAATCGTTATTAACATTAGACATAGCCCCTTCCCTCTAATATAAAAAACCTGGCTATTTATTGACCCCTGATTACAATTGACGTTCCATGCCAATAATCACCGACCTGAAAGGCAGCCATAGCCAAAGCCCCATTAAAATCTGGACCGATGACATTGAACCCCAAGCTCTGGAGCAGATGCGCAGGGTGGCCAGCCTCCCATTTATCCACAAGCACGTAGCGGGTATGCCGGATATTCATCTCGGCATTGGCGCAACGGTCGGCTCTGTCATCGCTACGGTGGATGCAGTGATCCCCTCAGCAGTAGGTGTGGATATTGGTTGTGGAATGAATGCTGTGCAGCTTTCGCTGAAAGCATCGGACCTGCCTGACAGCCTGCACACCATTCGAAACGCTATTGAGCAGTGCATCCCTCTGGGGCCCGGTGGGACACATCATCAAGCACAAATAGCTCAAGACTCTGATGTTGCTACAGGTTTAAAGCCCATTCTGGAGAAACATCCGCAAATTATCCGCAGGGGGAAAGCACATCACTTTGCCCATCAAGTCGGCACCCTGGGGTCAGGCAACCACTTTATTGAACTCTGTCTCGATGAACATGGCTACCTTTGGGTAATGCTCCACTCTGGCAGTCGGGGAATCGGTAACCAGATTGGCCAATACTTTATCCAGCTGGCCAGAAAGGAGATGGAAAGACACCAGATCCAGTTACCTGATCGAGATCTTGGTTACCTTCAGGAGGGCTCGGTCTTTTTTAATGATTATGTCGATGCAGTCAGCTGGGCACAAGACTATGCTCTGCTCAACCGGCAAGCCATGATGAGTCGGGTTCTAGCGGTTCTGAAACAGCAACTTAAACCCTTTGCTCTGACCAGAGAAGCCATTAACTGTCACCATAATTTTGTAGAAAAGGAATGGCATGATGGTCAGCACGTCTGGATAACCCGTAAAGGTGCTATTCGTGCAAGAGCCGATGAGCTGGGGATTATTCCCGGCTCTATGGGAGCACGATCCTATATTATTCGAGGTAAAGGAAATCCGGATTCATTCTGCAGCTGTTCTCATGGCGCTGGCCGGAGCATGTCACGTACAGCCGCTAAAAAAGCCTTTACCGTGGATGACCTGGCCAGACAAACGGCAGGAATAGAGTGCCGCAAGGACAAAGGGGTTCTTGATGAAATTCCCGGAGCCTATAAAAACATCGACAAAGTCATGAGCTTCCAGGATGACCTGATCGAGGTAGTACATACTCTACGGCAAATCGTCAATATCAAGGGCTAGGGGGTGTTACCAACTGGCCATTCAACCAGTTGGTCATACAAGCACTCAGGCAAGGCGAACGACGCAGGACATGGTGGTTCCCTGTTCAAGGCGTTCAACACGGCATGAGTACTTGAATGACCAACCCGAAGGGCCACCCATTATTTGCACCTTACAGCGTTGCTCACTGCTCATGTGGAGCAACCACACTACGCAGCTCGCGCCTTGTCTGGCGCAAATAATGGGTGGCTGGTTGTATGGCCAGTTGGTAACACCCCCTAGGGTCCTTATCACACCATGGTAAACCACTGTAATTCCGGATAATCTAGCGCTCTTCTTTCATCGAGTTGCAAGCCCGTTCTCCAATGATCATAACACCCGAAGTAAAGAATGTTGTGGCACTTAACTGCTTCCCTCCTGGCTGTAAAGAAGCCGTTCAACGACAGATTGACTATATTCGCTCCCAGCCAAAACTGAAAAACGGTCCAAAACGTGTTCTGGTACTTGGAGCGTCTTCCGGGTTTGGTCTGGCATCACGTATTGAAGCTGCGTTTGGGGCTGACGCTGACACGCTGGGTGTCTCTTTTGAACGGGGTCCTTCTGAACATCGATCAGGAAGTGCAGGATGGTACAACAACCTTTATTTCAGGGAGGTTGCTGAAGCCCATGGCCTTTACGCAAAAAACCTGGTGGGAGATGCCTTCTCGGCCTCCATGCGGGAGCAGGTTCTCAACACCATAATAAATGACTTTGGAGGCAAGGTAGACCTTGTGGTTTACAGCCTGGCAACCGGCGTTCGTCCCGATCCGGATAACGGCAACCTTATCCGCTCAGCAATCAAGCCTGTGGGATCACCCTACACCGGGCTGACACTGAATATCGAAAAGGAACAGCTTGAAGCGGTAACTCTTGAACCTGCATCGCTTCAGGAAATTGACAGCACTATTAATACCAATCGCATTTTCTAAATCCTTAAGCTGCCGCCAACTATGCTTAGGCATCATTACCATGCATTATCTAGAACAGATGTCTCGTCGACCACAGCTACCCGAAGGTTTTAATGATGTTGATTTTC
>NZ_LUKQ02000245.1 GCF_001647025.1 Endozoicomonas atrinae | reverse complement strand
AAATCAACATGCCCAAAACCTTCGGGTAGCTGTGGTCGACGAGACATCTGTTCCAGATAAAATGCTTGGTAATGATGCCTGAGCATAGCTGGATTCAGGTTAAGGATTTAGAAATTACGATTGGTATAATTGGTGACTGGGCCGGGTTATCTGCAAGGCAGCTGGTCAGTAACCTGAAAGATATTGATGCGGATGAAATCACCGTCCGGATCAACAGCCCCGGTGGTTCCGTGTTTGACGGCATCGCCATTTATAATGCCCTGCGTTACCACAAGGCTCATATCAATGTTCGAATTGAAGGGCTGGCCGCCAGTATTGCCAGTGTGATCGCTATGGCAGGCGACACCGTTCATATGGCCACAAATGCACTGCTGATGATCCACAATCCCTTTAGCTGGGTGGGTGGTGATGCTGAAGAGCTGCGTAAAATGGCGGATATGCTGGACAAAACCACTGAGGTGATTGCTCAAACCTATGCCAGCTGCAGTGGTCTGGAGGTGACCGAAGTCATCAATCTGATGAATGAAGAAACCTGGTTCACAGCGACCGAAGCGGAAGGTCATGGTTTTGTGAATGTAGTGGATGAGGCGGTTCAAATGGCTGCTCACTTTGATCTCAGCGCGTTCAACCATGTGCCACAGCCTTTGGTGCAGATTCCTCCAGAAAGGGAAGAAGAGAAAACATCGGCTCATGCGTTGGCAGTGATGACCCTCTGTAATAAAGCCGGTTACCCGGAAATGGCAGAAGCATTTATTCGCAATGACCAGGGCATTGAAGATGTGCAGCGTCGTTTGGCGGAGTGCGAAACCATCAAGTCCATCTGTGCCGCTGCCCGTTGTACTGATAAAGCGGTAGCCTATATCCAATCGGGAAAAAGTGATGAACAGGTGAGAATTGAACTGTTTGATCTGCTGACCCGGGATGACGATGTGCTGGATAGCACCCTGACACCCAATCAACAGGAACAAATCATCAAGCCTCTGGTGGATACCCAGGCTGTCTACCGCAAACGCAACCAGACAAACACTGCTTAACCCTCCAAGCCTTCCAATCAAAGGAATTGAGACCATGCCTGTCATGACAGAGCCGGTGCATACTGGCGAATTTATCGTGTCCGAAGGAAATAACAGCATCAGCCGCGAGTTGGTTGAATTATCTCCGGACCTCATTTTGCTACCCGGTACCGTTCTGGGTAAAAACACGGCCACTTCTGTTTACGGTCCACTGGATCCGGCTGCAGACACTGGCATGCAAATGGCAGCCGGTGTGGTCTGGGATCATGTCAGCACCGATGCGACCGGTGGAGAAGCCGTCATCATTGCCCGGCTGGCAGAAGTGCATCAGGACCTGCTGGTGTGGCCGGACGGCATCACTGAAGAACAACAAACCACGGCCATCGAAGAGCTGGCTTCTCTGGACATCATTTTACGACAAGGAGAATCCGCATGAGCTTGCTGGATATTTTTAACGACGATGCGTTCAGTTTGACCAGCCTGACTGCCACCCTGAATGATCAGCCTTATAAGCCGGGCCGCATCGGTGAACTGTGACTGTTTACGGAAAGCGGCATCAATACCACCACCGCCATGGTGGAGTCCCGTAACGGTGAGTTGATCCTGTTGCCTACCTCGGAGCGCGGAGCGCCAGCGCCTCAAGCCAAGGGTGGTAAGCGGAAGGTGCGCAGTTTTGTCATCCCTCATATCCCTTATGACTCCACCATCGTGGCGGATGAAGTACGGAATGTTCGGGCTTTTGGCTCTGAGAGTTCTCTGGAAGGGGTAAGGACGGTGGTCAATCAACGGTTATCTGAGATGAATGCCAACCACGAGGTGACTCTGGAGCATTTGCGGCTGGGCGCCATCAAAGGTCAGATTCTCGATGCCGATGGCAGCTCAGTCATCTATGACCTGTTCCAGGAGTTTGGTGTCAGCCAACAGACGCATACCTTCAAGTTCAGCGATGCAGCCACTGAGGTGCGCATTCAATGTGTGAAGCTGCGCCGGAAAGTGGATCAGGCCCTGGGGGCTCAGCCTTATTCAGGGCTCAGAGCGTTTTGCGGTGCTGACTTCTACGATGCACTGGTTGGTCACGATTATGTGAAGGATGCCTACCACCGTTACCAGGACAGTGCCTTGCTGCGCAATGACCCCAAATCCGGGTTCCGCTTCGGCGACATTGATTGGGAAGAGTATCGGGGTCAAGTCGGTGATATTCCCTTTATCAAATCTGATGAGGCTTATGTCATCCCGGAAGGCACTGGCATCTTCCGTACCTGGTTCGCTCCGGCAGATTTTATCGAAACAGTGAACACCATCGGTTTGCCCCGTTATGCCAAGCAGAAGATTCTGGACTTTGATAAAGGCGTTCAGCTGCATACTCAGTCCAACCCGCTGCCCATCTGCCTGAAGCCCCGGGCGGTGATCAAATGCAAGATGAACTGAGTGAACTGAACCGGCAGGTGCTGGCTACCTTTGGTCAGCCGGTGATGGTATTTCGGGGAGAATCTTTACTGATAGAAACCCGAGGTATCATTTCCAGAGAGCTGGTACCTGTCGGGCAGTTTGATTCGGTTTTGCAGACGGTCACCGTGATTAGTCTGCCTGCGGATCTGAAACTTCAACGGAGCGATGAAATCCAGGCAGCGGACCAGCAATGGATCATTGATCGCAAACTGAAAGACGATGGCCAAATGATCTGGTGGCGACTCCATGAAGCTTGATCTGGAATTGGATAGCACTGTCGATGAATTGATTGATCAGTTTGATCATGCACCGGAGAAAGTCAGCAAAGCCATTGCTCGCTCACTGCGCAAGCTCTCTCGATTTGCCGAACGGCGAGTATTACGGGAGTTGGCCAGAAGACAGAACATCACCCAAAAGGTGTTGAAGTCTCTGGGGCGTGTGAGGGTTTCACTGTATCAGCCAGGAGATAGGGCAGGGCAGAACTATAGCCTGATTATTTGGATTGGTGCTCTCGATATTCCGGCTCATTATCTGGGTAAACCCATCCAGACCAGAAGCGGTGTCCGAACCGGTCCTCGTTTTTGGGAGGGCGCCTTTTTGATGCGCCCCGTCAACGCCACTCACTCCATGGTGTTTGAGCGGAAAGACACCTGGCAGCATAAATTCCAGCGTTCCAAAAAATCGGGTCGTATGATGTGGATGGGGGTGCCGTTGGAAAAGAAAGAAATCTCAATCTGGAGCTCGGCCAGAACAGTATTACAACAGCTGGAACCGGTTTTACTCGACCGGTTCACTACCTTGATGGAGCAGGAACTCAACTATGCCTTCGACATCGAGTCCTGAAGCCAGAATTGTTGAAGCGCTGGTTTATCGCCTGACGGAAGTCACTCCTACCGTTTTATTGGGTTACACCGCACTGGGGTTGGATGAGGAACTACCCAAGCCTGCCATTCTGGTTCAGTTGGAATCACTCCAGGAGCAGGAGCGGCAGGGGCGTCGGGTCAAGATGCAGATGAATCTCAATGTCAGCGTTGTCATCAAAACCAATGAAGAGAGTACCTATGCCCTGATGGATCTGACCCGCTCAATCAGGGCGTTATTTACTACCGGTGAGCGATGGGTTCCTGAGGCCCGAAGTACTCAGCTCAGTGAGACCCAGTTCGATATTGCCCCCAATCCCGGTCAACTCTCTTTTGCAGACATTCAGCTGATCATTGACGTCATTCTCTGACCTCCCATTCAACAATTAATCAAATGCAGGAGCATCCTATGTCCACGGTGGATCGTAGCTTTATCGGTGCTGGCAGTATTCATATTCAGCCCTATGACCAATCGGCCCCCTTGTTGCCCATTGGCAATGTCAGCGAGTTTACCTTCAGTTTTGAAGAGGATCGCAAGGAGCTGAAAAACTACCTGGGTGGCGGAGGTAACCGTAATGTGATCAGTCGGGTGTCGGGCATTACCGCCAGTGTGGTGGCTCATGACTTTACGGCGAGTAATATTTCTCTGGCATTGCGGGGGACGGTCAACCAGGCAAGCACTACTGCGATTACCGATGAGCCTTTGGTTAGCCATGGCGTAGCCAATGAACTGATTCCCTTTAAACGGCTACCGGACCTTAATCAATCCATCACGGTAAAAGACAGTCTGGATACTACGCTTGTTGCCGGTGATGATTATGAACTGACTCAGTCAGGTATAAAGGTTGTTGATGGTGGGGGTATTGATAATCAGGGGATCAAAGTCAGCTATACACCACTGGCAACCAACATGGTTCAGGCACTGGTGGAGTCCGGTCGTGAGTTTGTGCTTTTTATGGAAGGTCTGAATGATGCCCAGGAAGGGCTGCCGTTTAATATCCGGGTCCATAGAGTGAAGTTTTCACCGGTGCAGAACCTGGGCTTTATATCCGATGACTTTGCCAATATTCCTCTGCAGCTGGATGTGCTGTCCGATCCTACCATTACCGGCCAGGGCTTAAGTCCGTTTATGCAGTTGGATCTGGCCCAATAACCCTCCGAGTTTCCTATGCCTTCCATCAAAGAATCCGCGCTTCGGCTGGTACTGAAAGCGCGGGATACCCTGTCACGTCCAGTTAAGCAGTCTGCTGCCTCCCTGGAATCCCTGCGCAGTACAGCCAAATCCCTCAAGAGCCAACTCACTGAGCTGGAAAAGCAACAAAGATTGCTGTCGTCTTTCCAAAAGCAGACGTCTGCTGTGCGTGAGACAGGCCGGGCTTTTCGTGAAGCAGAGGCCAGGGTTGAAAGGTTGGCCCGGGAATATCAGCAGGCGGAGAAACCCACCAAAACGCTACAGCGCAGGCTGGAGTCAGCTCGTAAAGCGGTCGTGTCAGCCAACCAGTCATACCATCAGCAGCGACAGAAGTTGGCTGAATTGCGCAAAAGTCTGAGCCAGATGGGACTTTCCAATCGCCAGCTTGCCCAACAGCAGGAACGAGTTGCACAGGAAGTTCGGGAAACTTCAGCGGCTTTCCAGAAAGCCAACACCCGGGTCAAAGAAGCCTCAAAGAGTTTCAGATGTTCCGGATTGAAAAACATCTCCAGGGATGCGGAGCGAGCCTCTGGCAGCCTTGGTCGTTTATCCAGGCGATTTGCGGGCTTGGTCGCAGCAGGGGCAGGCCTGTACACCATCAAGCGTGGCATTGAGTCCATTCTGACCACTGGCGATAAGTTTGAGCGCCTGCGTGTTCAGCTGGAAGCCATTATGGGTTCCAGGGCGGAAGGTGAGCGGGCACTGGCCTGGATTAAGGACTTTACCCGCAACACGCCATTCCAGTTGGAAGAAGTCTCTGAAGCGTTTGTCCGGCTGAAAGCTTTTGGTCTCGATCCCATGGATGGATCTATGCAGGCCATTGTCGATCAGGCTTCCAAGCTGGGCGGCGGGATGGAGCGGCTGAATGGCATCACGCTGGCCGTGGGGCAGGCCTGGGCAAAACAGAAACTTCAGGGAGAGGAGATTCTACAGCTGGTAGAGCGTGGCGTTCCGGTGTGGGAATTACTGGAAAAGGCTACGGGCAAAAATGTACAGGAGTTACAGAAGTTGTCGTCTGCCGGGAAGTTGGGGCGGGATACTATCGCTTTGCTGATTGCCGAAATTGGCAAAAGTGCTGAAGGCGCAGCGGCCAAAAATATGAGCTTGCTGTCCGGTTATGTCAGCAACCTGAAAGACAGCTGGTAGCAGTTCCTGGCTGAAATTGCCGACAGTGGTGCTCTGGAGTACACCAAGAATTTGCTCGGGTCGATCACCCTGAAAATAGAGGCGATGAATCAGGACGGTCGCTTGCAGGCTCTGGCGAAAAAGATCAGCGATGCTTTTATTGCCATGGGCGAGGCCATTCAATCGGCGTTGTCTGGACTTTCTTTTGACGGGTTTGTTTCAAAGGTAGAAACCAGCTTTGCCACCCTCACCACGGTGATGGATAAGCTGAAAACCACCTTTACGGTAACTGGCAATACCGTCACTTTCTTTTTCAACAGTTTTACGCTGGCGGTGAAAGGTTTTGCGACCGCATTTCTCTATACCATCGGAGAAATCATCTTCGGCTGGGGCAAGCTGGCAGAGGTCGTAGGTGCTGACTCCATTGCCAAAGAGATGCAGGCAACCACTCAGTACCTGCGCTCTCTTGGCAAAGAGTTTGCCAAACAAACCGCTGAAGATGCCAATGCCGCCAAAGACGCATTGGTGGGTATTTATGAGGCCCTCTCGAAAAACCATGAGCAGGCACAAAAAGACATTCGTCGTGAAAGCAAGGTAACCTGGGATCAGATCAGTGAGGAACAGGAGCGCTACCGGGCAGACGTTGAGCAGACTGGCAAAACCGCAGAGCAAGCAGCAGCAACCACCAAAGCAGCGTTTACCGATGCAGCGGATGCCATCAACCAGATCAACGCTGCTGAAACCCGCACCGAATTAGCCAGCCTTGGTGTGGCTCTGGCAGAAGCCTTTTCTGCCGGAACACTCTCTCAGGAAGAATACACCCAGGCACTGGAGGCCAGTAGCCAGAAGCTGGCGCAGCTGAAAAAGGAGGCGGAAGGCACCAGCCAGAGTATTGATAAAGTCACCGAGGCTGGCGAACAACAAACCGCAGCTCTTGAAGACACCGCTTCCATTGCCGGAGTAATGGCCGGTCATTACAGCACACTGGCCGAAGAACTACAGGGCATGAGTGGTGCGGCGCACGATGCCTTTGTGGCCATGAACGGCGTTGGTAACGTCAACACCAAGGAGGCGATCAGCAGTATTGCCGAACTGAAAAGTCAGCTGGAAGAAACCAGAGAAGAACTTAACAAGCTGCAGCACTCCTATACCTTCGATGTAACCGGCATCAGCAGTTGGATGAATGAGACTGCGAAAAATGCTGCTTATGTCAAAAGTCAGTACTTAGAACAGAAGATCGCCCTCGAAGAACTGTTAGAGAGTTATGAACTCGGCGGCTCCACAGCAAGAAGCTTTCTCCGTCAGGGCGAGCGAGCCGCTGATACGATGAACCTCCTGAACAATCAGGATTTAGACCGCCTCAACAATGCCATTCGCTCGGCAGAGCAGAGCATGGACAGTTTGGGCGACAGTTCCCGGAATACCCTCAATAGCCTGCAAGATGAACTGGATGAATTACAGGGCAGGCAGTCGGACATTGAGCAACGCCGTTATCAAACGCAGCGTGACGATCTGAAGGCACAGCAGGCCGAGGCTATCGCCAAAGGGGATCAGGAGGCGATCAAGAATATCACTTCTGCCCTGCGGATCAGTGAGCAGATTTACAACGAGCGTCGACGGCAGGCCAACAATGAAAAAGCCCAAACCCTCCGAGAGAGCCAGGTGAGTACATCGGCACCAACCACCCGAACCACACAACCGGCTCCGCAAAAAATTATCCGGCTCGAATATCCCGGCGGTGCAGTCAATGTCGGCATTGATTCAACGGATGAAACCAAACTGCTGGAAGCTCTGAAAAACGCAGGCATGAGGACGGTCTGATGCAACTGGACACTATTACCCTCCCGGACGATCTTCTCTGGATCAATGAGTTTGAATGGAACCCTGTCGAGCAGAATACAGAGCGAAGCCTGACTGGTGCTTTGCTGATTCAGGAAGGGCAACTAACCCACGGAAGGCCAATCGAGCTATCTGGCAATGGCGAGGCCGGTTGGGTATCCCGGCTGACGGTCAAGAACCTGTTTGCTCTCTCCAAAGCGGCCAATAAAACAATGACTCTAACGCTCCCGGATAGTCGGCAGTTCTCCGTCATTTTTGATCGGTCTAACGGTGCTCCTGTAGAGGCACAGCAAGTATTACCGTTTGCCTATCCAGAGGACAGCGATCAATACCTTCTGACCCTTCGTTTGTTGACCGTTCACTCAGGGTGAGATGGGTTCGATCGGGACTGCAAATATTCCTTCAGTTTGACGACTGAAAAGCGGGGGGGGGGGTAGTACCATCTAAATTTTTACTGGAACTCTGGGTCGTTTCAGCTAAATTAGAAGTCAGTGGTAAATCACCTGAGTTATTAGCTAA
>NZ_LUKQ02000244.1 GCF_001647025.1 Endozoicomonas atrinae | reverse complement strand
ACCATTCGCACCGGAGTTAAACAGCTCAGAAAGGCTATGGGAGTGGATGCGGGAGCATGACTTATCAAACAAAGCATTTTCAGGTTATGAAAATATTGTAGATTGTTGCTGTGAAGCTTGGAATAACCTTTGCAGCGAAGCTGGTCGACTGTTCAGTCTGTGCTCCCGTGATTGGGCAGTTATACAGTAGTTAGAAAATTCAATTGGTATTATTCACAACACTAATGAATAAGGCAATGATAAAAAAAATACTGAATCAGGGATGCCTGATCTTTCTGATTGGGCTAACGGCCATATCAAAGACTTTTGCAGATAATAAAAAAGTGCTGCTGGTAGGTATTGATGGGGTGCAGTTTGAACATATTCACAGGCTGCCCACCCCAAACTTTGACCGTTTAACCATAACCAAAGCTTATGCTGGTGGTATTAAAGGTCGCTTCAACCAGCAGAACACCAGTAGTGGGCCAGGATGGAGTACCATATTAACGGGTGTCTGGGTCAATAAGCACGGGATTAAGAGTAACGATACAGGGCCCGCAAACCGAGACTGGCCAAGTATCTTTCGCTTGATTCATAACGCCAATAACGATGCAGAACTCTATTCATTTTCAACCTGGGGCACCATTAATACGCTCTATTTTCCCTATGATATGCCTTTGCTGGCCGCGCGCTCTGAAGGCGGTGGAGATGATAAAAGCCTGAATCTGACACTGGATGTGGTAAGGAATAACAGCCCGGACTTTATTTTTATACACCTGGATGAACCGGATGGTGCCGGTCACTCTCATGGCTGGGGCGTAGAGTACGATCAGTCCATCATAGACAGCGATAGACGACTGGGTATGTTGCTGGATGAAGTTGAGCAGCGGGAAAAGCTGTTAAATGAAGAGTGGCTGGTACTGGTCACCACAGATCATGGCAGGAATGCGATAACCGGTAATGGTCATGGGAGCCAGACACGCAGTGAGAAGACAGTGTTTATCGCCTCTAATAAAGAGTTGAGTCAGGCATACCAACAATTTGCTTCAATTCCTAATCAGGACTTTGATGGGCTTTACAACGAACCGGCACAAACCTTCATAGTGCCCACCATTTTGCAATATCTGGGCATTGGCAGTGATCTACTGGGGTACCTTGATGGCTTTCCTCTTCTGGGAACGATAGAGCCGCATCAACGGATGTATGCAACCATCGGCAGTGCTCGTTGCGGGTTTGAATGGGATGCCGATGCCGGTACACCAATAGCGCTGGAACGCAGTGAGCATATTGCCAAATTCGATTGTGGTGGGAACAGTGACCCACTGCTGGTGAAAGGCAATTACGTGTATGCCAATATTTATGGTTCTTCCTGTGGCCTTCAATGGAATGCAAAGGCGGGGACACCAATGACGGTCGATGGCAACGAGCATGTTGCCAAATTCGATTGCAGCCAGGCTGGGGATGCAATGACGATCAGCAGTGACTTTATCTACAGCACCATTGATAGCCATGAGTGTGGACTGGAGTGGGATGCTCAGAAGGGCACACCTGTCACATTAACCAGCGAAGAACACGTCGCCAAATTTGATTGTAGTGGCAGTGCTGATCAGTTTTCTTTTGAACTCATTCAGTAAGTCAGGCAACAAAATGATGTATAGATAGTACTCGTAATCGGATTGTAGAGAAGCGGGAAAACTTATGTCTACTGAGCTTAATACTCTGCATTAAAGCTTAACGAGCTTTTCATTTGGAGATCATGGCTCAATACAGACTGCCTTTGACGATAAGCCTGCTTCTCTGCTTTTCTCTGTGCCCGGGCAAACAGCATCAGGGCAGCTTTTTGTCCGATACTGGAATTTAAACAGCTGTAAAGTATCCGCCTAATATAGGTTGGAATAGCCTGTTGGATGAGCTCGTCTTCAAAACTGCTGATCGCCAGATAACATCCAGGGTCGCCCTGTCGGGCACAGCGGCCTGCCAGCTGGCGATCGATGCGGGGGCTATCATGAAACTCCGTTAGAATGACAAATAGCCCTCCATTATCAAAACTCACGGTATCCAGTTTAATGTCAGTGCCCCGGCCGGCCATATTGGTTGCGATAGTGATACGACCGCACGAGCCAGCTTTGCTGATAATGTCAGCTTCCTCCTCACTGTATCGTGCGTTGAGCAATTGATAAGGTAGCCCTTTTGCCTCCAGTAAGCGGGCTATTTGCTCACTGTCATCAATCGTTCGGGTTCCAATCAGTAGGGGCTGTTGCTTATTCAGCGTTTGTTCAATCAGTTCTACTAAGAAGCACCACTTCTCAGCTTTTGTTTTGAACACTTTTTCCGTGTGAATCGTTCGCTGACACGCCTTATGTCTGGGAATTTTCAGAACGGGGAGTCGGTATATATGCCAGAGTTCATTAGCCACTTCATTTACCGTACCGCTAACACCACAGGTGTGATCAAATAAACGGAAAAATTTCTGATAGCTCATTCTTTCCTGGGTTTCATTCGGTGGGGTAATCGTAACCGACTCTTTTGCTTCTACTGCTTGGTGTAAGCCCAGGCTCCATGATCGGTCAGGCATTTTTCGGCCGGTAAATTCATCGACGATAATAACTTTGTTATCTTCAACGATGTAGTCTTTATCGCGTATATATAATTCTTTTGCCTTGATCGCCTGCTCAACCAGCTCGATAGCTTTACGACTGTTTTGCCACAAACCAGCCATCTCGGCCGTCACATTGAGAATTTTATCAATGCCACTGTTGTTGAGTTGGATGTACTTCTGTTTTGTAAACACGCGGTAATGGGTATGCTTCTCTAAATACCTGACGATGTCATTAGCTTCTGATACCAGTGTTTCCAGAAACTTATTTTCTCCCGGTGCGGCAATGATCAGTGGAGAAACCGCCTGATCAATTAGAATGCTGTCGACTTCATCCACAATGACGCTGCTGATTCCCCGGGTTACAAGAGCCGGTTGATAGCCCGATATTTGTCCCAGGATATGATACGCGTGTGAATCACCCCTGCGCAGAAGAATTCTGTCTCGAAGAAAGTCTGCCAGCAGTTCCTGGCTAGTGGTGTAGACGATCTCACAAGCGTATTGCTGTCGGCGCTGTTCAGTTGAGTCCTCTGAAATGACAATGCCACAACTGATTCCGAGGAAATCAGTCAGAGGTGATAAGAACGCTTTATCTCTGGTGGCAAGATAGTCATTAACGGTTAATACATGACAAGGGCGCTTACGCCACGCCAGCAATATACTGGCTAAGCCCGAAACCAGTGTTTTGCCTTCACCGGTATCCATCTCAAGAATATAGCCATTCTGAAGTCCGAGAATCGCAATGATTTGCTCGGTATGTGGTCGTAAAGCCAGTATTTTCAAGGAGGCAGCACCAAGAAGAGCGATAGCCCTGTTAACTACTGATCTGGGTGGATTTGGCTTAATGAAATGAGGACTCAAAGCCACTAATGAATGAGATATCTCTTCTGTACCCAGTAATGAATACTGATCTATCAACGATTGTATTTCTGATGCCTGCTGACTGAAAGCGCTCAACAGGGTGCCCCGACGTTTAATTTTTCCTGCCAGTAAATCAATATGCTTATCAAGCCCATTGAATACCTTCTGACGTTCATGGCCTTTGAAGTGATGAATGCTAAATGATGGAAGCATCATATTTTATAACGCTTCTGCAGTAGCTGATTGATTTGACGATACCACTGTCTTGCCAATGGCTCCGGAGGTAATCCAATTCTCAACACTCCTGAAACACCGTGATAGTAAAGTGCATTAGACTCTTCCGGTAGCTCTGCATACACCTGAAGAAAGGGTTCTTCTGAGCGAACTCCACTCTGGTCGTCCATTCGTGTGGCCAGTTTTCCACCTCCCTGCCACCCAAGAGCGGCCGATGGAAGCTGCTCACTGTGGAATGGAAAAATGTCCAGAGATTGAAGAGAGATGTTGCTGTACTCCTGCCCCTTCAAGCGCACCTCAGAGCGCTGGATATCTTCCTGAAATAAACGACCATTATCATTTTGTAAAACAACCGCAGAAAATCGATAGCCTTCAAGCGAGTAAAGTGTTCCTATGGTTTTTCCCCGCTCTATCCACGAACCCTTTAATGAGTGAATATCGGGAGCCTCCCAAACGCCGCTAATTGGAGCGGTAATGATTAGCTCTTCCTGTTGAACAGAGAGTGTCTCAACGTGCTTTTTCAGGGACTGCTGCTTCTTTAACAGGGGGGCCAGATCCGAGCTTTCCTGTGCCCTGGCCTTTTCAAGCTGTAATTGGTTTTCCTGTATCTGCAGGGAGATCGTTTTGATTTGCCGTAACAGATCCCGGTTTTCCAGTCTTATCAATGGTGTGCCTTGTTCAATAAACGCACCCTCCTGCGCAAGTACCTCAGACAAAAAACCTTCGGTCTGAGTGTTCAGATGGGTGTATTCGGTCGCTTCAACAATACCGGGTACTCTGATGTTATTGGGCACGGGGATGAAACTGATAGCAAGCATCAAAACCGTAATAAAACCGAGGCTGCGCCTTATGGCCTGAGATCGCCTCCGGGCAATTCTCGGGTTGTTCTTCAGGTACTTCACCAGTTTTATAGGGGGAGGAACGACCCAGAGAAATATACTGAGTGCAGCCATGATCAGACCAAGGATCAGATACTTGTCAGCAATATAGAGAACAATGGCGACCATCACGGCAAAGCGATACAGGGTGCTCAACACCGCATAGAGAGAAAGGTATATTGCTTCACCAGTGCTGTGAGCCGGGCTGACCAGTTGCTTGCAGCCAAAATAAAATTTCTCCACCAGGTAGGTGACTTGCTTTTGAGAGCGTTGGAATAGATTGGGGATATCAAGAGCATCGGAGAGCATGTAATAAGCATCAAATCTCAACAACGGGTTACCGTTGAATAGAACGGTTGAGACAGAGGCGATGAACATAATATTGTATGCCAGACTGTTGACCACTCCGGAGCCGGTATTAGCCCACACCATTGCAGCAATAGCGGCTAACCAGAGTTCAACGATCATTCCAGCAGCCCCAACGAATACGCGCTGCCATGAGCGTTTGAATGACCAGCTGGATGTGGCATCCATATAAGGGAGTGGTATCAAGAGAATAAAAATGACGCCAATTGTGTGGACCTCACCGGAATAGTGCCTGCAAACGATGGCGTGTCCAAACTCATGCAACGTTTTTACCAGTGCAATGCTGATATACAACAGGAACAGATTATCAGGCGCCAGCAACCCATTACTTTCAGTAAATAAAACATCAATATTCTCAGCAGCTGTTTTCAGGCCCAGTAAAACGATGATGAACCAGAACAGCAGGCCATAGATTGAAAACAGGGGGCGAAGCAAAGGGCCTATGCGTTGAAGCAGTTTGTCGGGGTCAAACAGGGGGATTCTGATAAACATCAGGCTGAGCAGCTTTGATTTGATTTCCTTTCTTTTAAGCTTCTGCTGACGCTCAAAAACAGCAAGGGTGTCGGTAACGCTGTCGTAGTGAATCAGATTATTGTGATGTAACTGAGTCAGTAACTGAATTACTTCCTGCTGACCAGGAGCCTCTTCCGGGTAATTGTCCAGGAACCTCTGTCAGGCTTCATCAATGGTCTCATTATGGGATAGGCTGACAACAAAACGATAAGTTTCAGGTTTAAGGCGAAAAAAACGGTTGTTGAATGGGTCTTCAAGCACATACCACCAGTTACCACGAAACCGTTGTTTATGTACTTTCGTAGTTGACTTAAGGCAGGCCCGAACATTTTTGATCCGGTGCCAGGAGTCACTGAAGGTTGAAGCTATCCCGGTCATTTTATATCCAGAAGAACAGACGGAGGTAATTGCTGGTCTGGTGGGTCAATATCCAGAACAGGTTACGTTCTCCTGCATCAATTTTGGCGATTCCGGTCATACCCGGATGCCACCATGACTGTTTGCCGGCATTAAGATCCGCAGTCAGTGTGAATACATTGTTGCCATCCTTGACCAGTGCAGCAGGACTGATTCTGGATATTTGAATCGGGTATTCCTTATCCGGTTGGCTCTGAAAGCTGATGCTGCCTGTCTGGCCTTTATGGATCTCATGAATCAGGGACTCATCCAACATGAGTTCCGCTGACAGTTGACTGAGCGACGAAAGCTGCAGTAATACGTCGCCCTTCCTGACCGGAGCTCCATGCATTCTGGACAGGTCCCCTTCAACTACGACACTGTTGTCCGGAGCAGTAATGGTGGCCTTATTAATGTATTCACGTACCTGCTGTAATCGAATATAGGATTGTTGATACCGGGAGTTGGCAATGCGCATTTCAGCAAGTGCATTTTTTGCCCGATGCTTTTCTACTTCGCGTTTCAGGCGATTCAGGTCAGCCACTAGGTTTGCTTCCTGAAGCTTCAGATCATCCGTATTGAGTTGAACCAGAGGCTGCTTATTGAGCACACTGTCACCGGTTTTTACATGACTGCTTTGAATGTATCCATCAATAGGGGCGGTGACATAAAATGAGTCTTCAGCTTTTATAACAAATTCTGCTTCGATCCGATAAGGCCAGGAAGTCAAACCAATGGTCATGATGACAACTACTGTTGTCAGCACTGACAGTTTGAGAAAACTGTTGTCAATACCAAACCATTGTGAAGCCTTTCTTTTTACATGGTGAACGCTTCTCATGGCCCAGTTTTTATCATCCAACTTCAAATTCCACAATTTGTCAGCGAGCTGATCACATAGAATTCTAAGAAGCGTCAGTTCATCAGAAGTGGCCTCATCATTGCGCTTTTCCGCAGTGACAATGGCAATCACCTCGGAATTTTTTCGTATCGGGAGGGATATAACTACGCCACAGTCGTTCTGTTTGGACAGGGCTCGGTGGTTGATGTTTATCTGATGTGATGAGTTATCAGGGAAAATGATTTCACTGTTCTGGTCTAATGCCTCTTCCATGGCATTTTCAATGGCCTGGCAATAGGTCATGCTGCGATTGAACTTTTCGTTCTGGCTGATAGCCTCAAGCTGGACGTATCCATTGTTGACCCAGCCAAAGCTCACATTCAAATATTGATAACGAGTGCATATTTCATTACAAAGTGTGATCAGGCTTTGCTTATAGCCTTCGCTTTGTTGCAATAGAGTTAGAATTTCTAGAACTTCCAGGGCCGTTTTGTTTTGAATGCCCTGCTGCTTGAGGTAAGTGTTGTACAGGTAGGATTTTGGTATGTCGGCGATCAGCTGAAAAAGGTTGCGAAGCAGGTCAGGTGCCTGTTCATTCGACTTTCTGATAATCAAGCAGATAACTACAGGGCTTTTCTGCTGTTCCAGTTCAATTTGGCCACAGATGAATTGGTGTTCACCTCTGCTATCTATGGCTAGGTTATTAGGGGCAGTTCTGGTTTTATCCGCCAGCTCTGCCATAAAGCGGATAGTGTCAGGGGCAAGGGCTGTTCCCTCAGGATAAACCAGTCGGGTTACCCAGTGTTTCTGGTCTGATACGAGCAGCAGGGCATGCTCTGCGTGAAAGAAAGACCCTGCTTGGGCAAAAAACTGATGCCAGAATTCAACAGGATTGCCATTGAAGTATCTTAGCTCCAGCAGCCTTTCAATGTATTGACTGCTATTTTGCCACTGGCGTGCATTCTTCATATCTTATTTATTCTGAATGACGAACAACGTTAGGCTGTTGTAAGCGATTGTTTTTGTAGAGTTGTCGGCATCATGATAAATCATTGTCGTATAAAATTAAATCCCATAATCCGCTTGCAGAACTGAATTTGAAGAGATTATTTTTTATTGAAATCATAGTATTGAATATTTTTTTTCTTTATGGGACATTTGTCCCATTTTTTATAGTTAAAATACGTTTTTTGGGTCGGTTTGCCCTTTTGAGTTGACATGGACGGTGGCTGTTTTTGCTAGGGGTTATCAGGTTTTTTAGGTACCTTAGTCTTTAATAATTATTATATTTACGCCATGTGCGACTTTTAGGTTTGCATAAGGAGACATGACTGAACCTGCTTTCTGCTATTAAAAGCAGTAAAAAGCAAAAAAGAAGGTTTCAGTCATGCCCGTTGAAGAGTTTATCACTACAGT
>NZ_LUKQ02000243.1 GCF_001647025.1 Endozoicomonas atrinae | reverse complement strand
GATCATCCTGAGTTTTAATCTGACTGGCTATTTGATCTACCAGTTTTTCGTTGATTTCAACGCTCATTGTTATTCTCCATTTTGGAGTATTAACGACAAGCGTTTACACAATTTAAATTACATTCCCTAATCATTGGTAAATGGAGGTTGTTAAAATGTCAGGATTAGCTGGAATATTCTTTTTTCTTTTCCTCTTGGTTTTGAAAATAGGTTTAATAGCTCTTGCTATCAAACTGTTTCTTAAGCCTGTTTTCAAGGTTTGGGCACTGTTTCACTATAAGGTACTAATGAGGAACGCAAAACTGGGGGTTGTTGTGATAGGAATGTATGTTTATCTCATGTTTGTAGTAAGCAAGCCATTTAGTGATTACATGATGCTTGGCTTTGTTATTTACCTTCACTTCTTCCTTGGTGCTGTAGCTATTAATTTGTATGAATACTTCAGATCGGGAGATGGTGTGAATAGCTTGAAGCCGAGAGATTGGGAAATCTCTGATCCATCGTCAAGGTTTGATAGTTCATCAATTGGTTATAGTTTGTCTGACGATGGGGAATCTGATGTAGCAGACGTAACTTTTAAAGACAGGAAAGGAAGGTGAGACAGGTAGCAATGATCGCTACCTGTCCTTTATTTACTTACCATCAAATGCCGAGCTATTAGCCAAAATATGCCTGTTAGTTAATGGCATTTCAGAACCAGATTTAAGCCCAGACAATGAAGCAGATTCCATCTCCATTGTCATACCTCTGATCAACTTCTCATTTTCTTCACTAACCTGGTAATCGCCGCCATCAGTCATAATAGGTTTGCCTGCGTCTGGATGCCCTTCAGGATGCCTATCTGCATATTTTTCTCGAAGGCCCATTCTTGCATCTTCATAGTCGTCGCTGTCACCAATCGCTATTGCTCTGAACATATTAGCTTCCGCAGTAGCCCCTCTTTCTTCCCACCCTCTTGTGCCAGAATTAGCTACACCTTCGTCGTATGCTTCTGTGATACGGTTGTAGGTATCAAGCTGCTTACCAACTGGTTCGGCTACTGCTTTAGTAGCAGCAAGATATCCAAGTGCTTCCTTATCAAGCCCCTGTGCTGCAGAAGACCACTCGCTAGAATCACCTGTCAGGTCAGCAGCAAAGGACATTGCATTCCCTGCCATGTACTGAAACATTTCCACACCTTTCTCGCCTGCACCTGCGATCCAATTATAAGCCCCTTCAGACAATGGTTCCCCTGTGACCTTTTCAACAACCCAGTTAGCGAAGTCTGCATCAGCCTGTCCACTATCACGAGCGTATTGACCTGCCATTTGATTGATCTCAGCCCTTTGCTCTGTGCTGAGTGTATTTAGCTTTCTATCCAAATCCTGGGCTCCTTCGATAAATTTTTCACCCATCTTGAATGGATTTACTGTGTCGTTAACTCCATCCCAATGACTGTTTAATTCTTCTATAGAACCCCACATCTGCGTTCCTTCAAATCCTTTTAAGTCACTCAGGGCTGCATCGGTATTTGAATGGTTGATGAGACCTTGCCTAGCTTCTGACCTTTCGCTCGCTGCTACCTGACTCTCCATCTGTTTGCCTGCAGTATGAGTTTGTTTCATATAGGCATTATGGGAGCTATTTACCGTATCAATATGCTCTTGGGGAATATCTTGTGGTAGCCCGTTCGAGTCGATTGGGACACCTCCTGCTTGAGGCTGATAAGATGTTTCAGGCCGGCCAATGTTACCTGCTTGTGGTACTTGTTCTTCAACATTATCCTTTACGCTATACCCTGGGTTAGCGTCTGCCCCAACACCTTGATTGGCGTATGGATTAATATTACTGCCCATATCGTATGATCTACCCGTTGCCCAAGCAGCGACTTGTGACGAGGTATTCATATATGCACCGTCTGCGCCATTTTTGAACTTAGAGTCATCGAGAAGAATACCCATTTGAGCAGCTGTGTATGCTTCATCTGAACCCATTCCTTTTAATGCTCGATTCTCGTTATATCTATCAGTTAGATCCTTGCCATTGATAACACCTGAACTTGCGAGTTGGTTAAATAATGTATTTAGATCATCGTCATGTCCTCTACCTATCACCATTGCAGCGGCATCTTTTTCAGTCATATTGTGTGTTGAGCCTATAGATGTTTGCAGGCCTGCGACCTCTTGGTATGCCTGGCTCTCTTTATTTGCCTCACTATATTGATTCTGGAAACTGGCAGATTGTGTGTCTTGTGAAAGCCTGCTGTAATTCGACTGATCATTTTGAGATGTTTGGGCAACAAGACCAGTCTGAAGGCTGGATTGATTTTGATTTGAGAGTTGAAAACTGTTGCTTGTATCTTGACCTTGAGAGTTGCCATGCGACGTAAGATTATCTGTTTTAGATGACGTATTGCCTTGAATGCTTGCACTAGCCTTAAGATCAACGGGCAGTCCAGATGGAGCTTCCATCTCTGGTTCTGGTGCTTGTTTTCTTCGTCCCATTAATGGGCCGCCTGCAACTGGTTTGTCCGGAGCTTTGTTTGCACCAAAGTCACCATTTGCTGCTGCTTTCATGACAGAGCCAATTTTTCCACCGGATGATATTACTGAGTTAGCAATACCAGCCAGGTCAGCACCACCCGTTGCGCTCGCTGATAGAACTGTGGCACTTGAAATCGCTTCTTGTTCTTTGGCTGAAAAGTCGTACTTATCAAAGAATGAATTAAGTGCATTTTTGGTTGCAGTAGCCCCTTGACTGTTACTGGCTTGTAATGAGTTATTTAAACTTGTTGAGGCCTGTCTCATATGCTGCTCATTATCTGAGGACTGAAAACCTCTGGCCAAAGTACTTGCCCATGCGCCGCTTGATTCGAACGCCTCTTGCCTTGATGAGCTGACATTTCTTGACATTTGGCTTCCAAAAGCAAAGTTAGCTAAAGGAACACCTGTAGATTGAGTTCCAGAGAAATCGTTATGCATAAACCTTGGGGCATCTTGCATGACTCCTCCGGGAGTTACAGCATCGGGGCTCGTAATCCGCTCATTAACGTGATCAGCAGAGGACATACGACCTGCAAGTGAGGTTGCTGTATATGCAGAGCCATAAAGAAGCATCATTGCAAGCATAGGTGTAGAAGCTGCCAACATGCCACCTGTTGCAATCCATGTTTGTATAACCTGTGATCCTAGTTGGAGCCCATAAAGTGAAGTCCAATTTGGAAGGTCATAACTACCCATTTCACTAGCGGCAGCCATGTAAATATACAGGTTGGTCAGTGACAGGATTGGATACCAAAGCTGGATGAATAAAATCAGCATCAGGTATTTTCCAGCCAGTGCAATTCCTTTCTGACCCAGTAGCATTATAAATGCAGCAATAGGAGCTATTCCGAAAACAAATGCCTCAAAAAATGCCATGAGAGGCCTTACGGTACTCATAAATAGAGACTGTTCAGTAGCCCACTGAGTATTCCTCTGCTGAATTGCCTGGTTAACCATGATTGCAGCGCTAGTATCTTGAATATCAGAATATGAACCTTGTAACGCCTCATAAAAAATGGGTTCAATGACGGCTGCAAGAGTGTAGTCTTTTGCTGCAGTTGCAGATGCTCCAAGCATGTCCAGAGCTCTGAATGAGTTATCCATCCGGTCAAATGGTGTTTCACCGCCAGGCCAAACCCCGGCAGCGATTTCATTCATCCCGATCATTGAGCCAATAGCGGTCATAACCGTATCTTCATCAATCTTTGACAGGGCCTTACTCAGTTCTACGTAGCCTTTTGCACAGGTGAATTGTTGTGCACCTCCCGCTAAATACAGCATGGTTTCATATGCGTTATGGTCATATTTGATGGCATCAAGCAGATTTTCTTCGCTGAGGGCCGAAGTATTTTGTTGTTCACGCTGAAGCTTAATCGCAGTGCATTCACGAACGTAGTTACTGATAGACATCCTTATGTCTGTACCAACACCATTAGCTGCATCAAGTGCTTGGTATACAGGAGGTGAACCCAGTTTTCTTCTGGATTCTGTCAAAAGCTGAAGACTATCCAGGAATGCGCGCTGTGTAATTCCCGGAGCGATAATCCCATAACTGAACTCAAACATATCAGTGATACCCAGTCCAACGCTGGAAATCAGACTTCCTGCAGCTGCTGGCCCGATGGGCACGTTATCGACAGGCCTCAAATCTCCAGTGTAAGCATCTTCAATGACAACTGTGACTTTGGGTACGAAAAACATCATGAACAGAATCACACCAAGGAAGGAATGGTGAATATTAAAACTTTTCCCACCGTTCATAATGCTGTCAAAAGCGGTTAGAGCGACTCCTATCAGGCAAGCCAGCATTGCCATCTGGATAAATGATAGTTGATCGGTAATAAGAGCAAGCCCAATCATAACCTGCTCTAAGAATGCGGCATCACCAATAGAGAAGATTTCAAACACTGGTAGCCCCTTTAGTTAGATTTTCCACGATCAACTAAATTCAATGCGTTATTCTGTTTCCTCACATTGATAATCAGCTGGTTATAGGCATCCATAAGATCCTTAACATCCCCATACTTACCTTTAAGGGTCATATAGTCTGTGTGGACCTTCTTCCGGTTACTCTCTATTTGTTTCAGAACATCATCTTTATATGATGTCTGTGATCTCATGGCCGCGTGGTTTGCAGCATAAAACAGATCTTCCATAACGATATAGGCAGCATATAGCGCGATAGCACTTGAATATCTTTGGATCAGATGGCGCGCACTTTCGTTGGAGGTAAGAGAAGTCATCTTATGAATGATGGTTGAGGTTTCTCCAAGAGAAGCGATCAGCTTTATATCGTCATCAGTGCTATCAATAGCAGTATTACCGGTATAGGCAGCAATCAGCTTATCGACACCAACAGCAATTTTGGATTGCATGCTTTGAAGTGTGACATTCTCATTCGCGCCGAACTCAGTGCATTCAGAGTTATCACAGGTGTAAATATTGACAGTTCTACCTTCTACAAGATCACCAAGACTAAGTAGACCGCCTGGAACTGGTGTAACCGGTATTGTTTTTTCACCAGTCCCGTCAGTTGCATCGTCTGGAGGACTGACTATAACGGATCCTGATAGGGACATCATGGTTCTCATCAGTTGATCATCACCAGATGCAAACCAGTTCTGGACTCCCTGATCTTGAAGGATGTTCCACATTACGTTTCCACGGTCTGCTAATAGAAGTGGGTTGGTGGTGTTTCTAGCGGCAGCTTCAGTGGCTGATTCACCAGTTTGCTGCTGGTGTGCAGTAAGCGAGTCAGGAAGCAAACCACTTGAGACAGCTACAGCTTTGTCTCTTGCGGTTCTTAATTTATCCGAAACCCCAAAAAATCCATCCACACCATCAACCGCTTGTTGAGCCATTTGGCATGAGTTACCAAGATACTGATTCAACTCATTCATTTTGTCTGCGAGCGATTGAAGCTGAGTCATGCAGTCAGGGCATACTGCATCCATGGCTAATTGGAAAGCATAGCCTTTAGCATTCGCTGCTATGGCCCGAAGCATTTGTACGAATTGATCTGCGTTTATAAAAGAAAAAGAACCACCAAAAAGATCTACCCCACCACATCCTCCTTTCCAGCTTGGAGGTCTAACACTTATGAGATTTGGATTAACGATTTTGCTCTTCATGGTGAATGAACCACCATAAAAAACACCTCGACGTTGTGATTTGTATGCTCCAGGTGCCGTTCCGGTTGACTGAGACATGCTGTTAAACATGCCGTCCATCTCATCAGCTAGACTAGCTGAAGCCGGCTCTACTGGGATTGAGAGGAATAGACAAACTGAAGATGCTATTGTAAATGACAGAATCCGTTTATAAGCTTTCCGTGCCATTAGTTAAGCCCCTGTATTTGCTTTTCTAAATATTTGTGAAGCCTGCTGGGTTCAATAAATCCGCTTTCACTTCCAGAAGAAGTAGCTAGTTCGTCAAGTTCGCCTGATTCGATTTCAGACGAAAGGTTCTGATCGATATTGTCTACAGCACGAGTGGCTAGGAATTCAGTTTCGGATATCCAGTTTTCATTAATCGCAGCTATGAGAATACGTTCCTCAAGTTCTGGATAGGCCATCATGCCGATACCAATTGGAGAAACAATGTTAGATTTGGGATCAACTAGGAAGATTGAAGGTACGGTATCAACCCCGAGCATTCTCGCTTGTCCCTGATCAACTTTAAAATTAGGAAACTCTTTCCCGGGCATTGGCATACCATCGAGAGATATGGCAATGACTTCAAAGCCATTGGTATCTGCGAATGTTTTAAGAATCGGAGCCTGCTTTTGGCAATAAACACAGTCAGCTCTGAAGAAATAGAAGATTCCAGTTTTTTCAGGCAGAGTTTTGATTAGCTCTCTACGCTTCTCACCGGCATAACGATCTTGTGTTTGCGTACCAAAAGTGGCCAGTGATCGACGATTAATTTCATCAAGCCAGGGATTACCGACAGACACTCTTGAAAACTGTTCAGCGAAGCCTTGAGCTTTGTCCATTGCAGCACGCTGTAGGTACATATAGGTTTCGACGTTTTCTCTGGTTGGATTATCAATGGCAGCATCACGGTACTTCGGCAGATTTTCCCGGAACCATGCGGTCGTCATCGGGGCAGGGCCAGCCGGCGTTGGCTCAACTTGCTGGAGAGTAAGGGTTATTTCATTTGGCTGAGTTTCGGGCTCAATAGGCTTTTCTGGTTCAGCTTCCTGTTCTTCTGGGATTGGCTCGTACCAGTGCCAGCCTTCAGCTGACCTTTCAATAAACTGGCCATTTTTATCGGGGTATAGGGAAGCGTGCGAACTGCTGAAGGCTCCCAGTATGGCCAGTAATACAGAAATTGAAATGTTTATTATTGGGTGCATTACAGTCAGTCCTACTTTTTCAGTATTACGGTATTTTACAATGGGGGGGGGCACGGCTGAGGGCTGAACATGGGAATAAATGACGGTATCTACCTGATAGTGGGTAGCGAACCGTGGGGACGAGGTGGGAAGGGTAGAGAATTCGAGAAGAGTTTCGTTAATCCAGAATAAAGTTTATACAATCATATCTGTAAACAGATTATCATAAAATAATTCTGTTCTGTTTAATCATGACATGAGGGGAAGAATTTTTTCAGGTCCGTTGGTGGCAAGGGTAGTCAATATGTAATGGTCTTTGGTGTCGCTACTAACACGATTTTCAAGTACCAACATTTGGATTTGGTGTTGTGTAATGGCAAATGAATACTCGGCAGAAGGGGGAAGGACAATTACGCAGTATGTGGCCTGATCAGTTCGATAGGCCAATATTTTTCATAAATGTCTCTGATTGTGTGTTAATAATCCGCTTTGCTCTGGCCCAGGCAACGTCAGGTATAGGGGCTGAAGCTAATTTGGCGGGGTGTAAGGGATCGTTACTATATACAGAAAATAACTGATATCCAGTTCTGGAAGTCTCATCGACCAGCCTTGCATATGGGTAGGACTCAACGATGGGTTGCAGGAGGGTCATTCTTTTAGAAAAATCCATATTTATGCTCCTGGCGGATAAAATTTTTGTCTTGGACGGCAGTAAATTTCATCATTTTTTACGGGTGTATTTATTCCTGTGGGTCAATAAAGATTTTCTGTTCCAGAAAAACTTAGTTTATTGTTACACAAGAATTCATTGGGATGTCAAAAATTTTGAGCATGAAATGAAGATTCCAAAGGAAATAGCTCCTTTCTTTCTCCAAAGATTCAAATTATCGTTAAAAACCATAATTATGATATGGATATTAGTTAATAAAACGACCGTATATGTATATAATTTATATCTGTAATACAGTATAACTTTGCGTCTCAATCAGAAATTTTGGTAAGTTTATGAACGTCTATGAAGAAGCATTACGCATCCTTCGCAAGAAAATTTCGGTTCGTCAGCTTGTAGCAGATCTGCACTCAGAAGACCTGAGAAAGATGATCGAGCGTCTTGTGTCATCACCGATGTAATAAGTCTTCAAAACACCAGTTTAATTTGACCTCCCGATTAACCCTTTTCTGGCCGATTGTTTTCCTGTTGGTATCAAGCAGGGAGCAGCGCCATGACCAATCGAGAGGA
>NZ_LUKQ02000242.1 GCF_001647025.1 Endozoicomonas atrinae | reverse complement strand
GCGCTGCCTCAGAAGGAGTACGAGAAGAATGAGGAAAAGTACGACGAGATGCTGGCGTACTGGATGAAGCAGGGAGGTCGCCTGTAGATTCAAGGGACTTGAATCATGGCTACTACCACTTTCCCTAAAGTAGAAACAATATAATATACCTTAAACGGTTGGCTTCAAGCCCTTTCACCCAAAATGCAAAAAGCCCGTATAATACGGGTAAGACTAGCCCAGCCATGCCCCGTTCACCAACTTTCTATGCTTCCCCGGCCCAAGGCAAACGGCCAGTGAAACGGCAATAAATAGCCCAATCGTAAAAGAAGCTAACGTGCATTCACCGTTGAGGCTTTGCCTATGCTGAACCTGCTTTAGAACGGGAGTATCCAGATTGAGAAAAGGAGTTCCAGAGTATGAGCGGTATGAATACATCAAATAGGAAAAACAGTGATAGAGGCCGCTAAGGGCGAAGGAGGGCAGGTCTATTACGACAATTTAGTATCCGATGATCAAGAAAGGCATACTCCGGGCATATCCAAGTGGTTTTCTTTATCTATTTTTTAAGTGGTCATCAGAAGCTGTTTTGATTACAGAGCCTTCTGTGGCAGCGTGTCAATGAAAGCCATTGCCGCTATTTTTGCTGCATCCGTAGATGGGTAGTTACTTCTGCCAAAGTAAAAGCGTTTACCGTAGACTTCGACACACCATCTTTGCCCGGTTTCATCAAACTGAAGGCATTGTTTAACAGCGGTCCTTTGCAGGCATCCTTTTTTGTGACTTGGCATATCAAGCAACTCTTCCGTTTTTCAATGTTGTGAGCTTGTATCGTATTGAAACTGTAAATTATTCAATGGTGGCGTCGAGAGGTACCAGGCCATCAACATAATCGGCATAGACTGGCGGTCTGTGGTATTGCTCGCGAAAGTTAAACATGGAACAAGCATCCATCTCAAAAACAGCTCTAAACGGCAGGGATACTGAATCAGCCAACATTGGTGAAAAATATTGGTTCTGATATTTGATGACGGCAGATTCTATCTGGTGGGAATAAAGAGTAGTAAAACCGATCACGTAGAAGAGGTTCTCTATCCCTTCAAATGTAAGGTTATTAAAATAAGCATCTGTAGTTATCCAATGATTTTTTGTACAGATGGCAATATCAGGGAGTCTGAGTTGCTCTGGGAGGGGGAGTAGGGTGACGGTGCGTTCAATTTCTGTAGAGTTAAGCATACAGTCCATGTTCCTCACATGCCGGTTTTGGTCTTCTTAGTCTTGTAGGTACAGCCGCGTTTTTATTTTCCTTTCAATTGGAACAGTTGCTATTTGTCCTGGCGGGGCGGATAGTATTGCTAATTTGTCGGTGGGGAGCCTTTATACACAGCCTTCGAAAGCATCGAGTGGTTGGTATTTGCCTGAAAACATCCGTCATCGTAGCACTATCCTATGTCGCTGCTGGTTATTTTTTACACCTTCTTTCCTTGCAAGTTTAAAACTCTATCAACTGTATATTCATACAGCAAATGTTTTTTTTTCAAGAATCTTATACCGAGCAGGTAGTTCTATTCCCATCACTTTGTAACCGGTACCATTTTTTACCGTTGTGAGAAATTTTTGCCTATCGACGGATACCTGATTTTTCCCTCTGCCTAGGGAAATGGCTTTCATCCCTATTAACGCCTTCACTGATTTCGGATTCTTTCCGAGCCCAAGATGTTTTTTAGATATCTCTGCGCAAATACACGACTACCACCTATCACCTTACAGGCGTACAATGACTGATTTTCCAAAAATCCATCTCTGAGCTATCTGGTCCCATGCTCCCCGGCCGCAATTGCAGGTATCGGTAAAATCCACGGGCGGTAGCGTCTCAATTGATCTCGCTTCACGTTGCTTAAACAGGATGAATATGATGAAAAGCTCCCAGCAAAGGAAAGAGTTGCATCGGCAAATCTGGCAAATTGCCAACGATGTACGGGGCGCAGTGGATGGCTGGGATTTTAAGCAGTATGTGCTCGGTGCCCTGTTCTATCGCTTTATCAGTGAAAACTTTGCCAGCTACATTGAAGGCGATGATGAGAGTGTAAACTACGCAGAATTGGATGATGGTGTTATTACCCCTGAGATTCGTGATGATGCCATTAAAACCAAAGGGTATTTCATCTATCCCAGTGAGCTGTTCGCCAATATTGTCAAGCACGCCAATACCAACGACAGCCTGAATACCGATCTCGCTGACATCTTCAGAGCCATCGAAAGCTCTGCCAACGGTTACCCTTCTGAAGTGGATATTAAAGGCCTGTTTGCTGACTTTGATACCACCAGCAACCGCCTGGGCAATACCGTTACTGATAAAAACCGTCGTTTAGCAGCGGTGCTGAAAGGTGTGGCCGGGCTGGACTTTGGGGATTTTCATGGTAGCGATATCGACCTGTTTGGTGATGCCTACGAGTTTCTGATTTCAAACTATGCCGCTAATGCGGGTAAATCCGGTGGTGAGTTTTTTACCCCGCAGCAGGTGTCGAAACTGATCGCTCAACTGGCCATGCACGGGCAAACCAGCATCAATAAAATCTACGACCCGGCCGCCGGTTCCGGCTCTCTGTTGCTGCAAGCCAAAAAGCACTTTGACGCTCATATTATTGAAGAGGGTTTCTTTGGTCAGGAGATCAACCACACCACCTACAACCTTGCCCGTATGAACATGTTCTTGCACAACATCAATTACGACAAGTTCAATATGCAGCTGGGTGATACCCTGACCGATCCACACTTTGGTGATGACAAGCCCTTTGATGCCATTGTCTCCAATCCTCCTTATTCGGTGAAGTGGATTGGCAGCGATGACCCGACTCTGATCAACGATGACCGCTTTGCCCCTGCCGGTGTGCTGGCCCCCAAATCGAAAGCGGATTTTGCCTTTGTGATGCACACCATGGACTACCTCTCTGCCAAAGGTCGGGCGGCGATTGTCTGCTTCCCCGGTATTTTTTACCGTGGTGGTGCCGAGCAGAAAATTCGCCAGTATCTGGTGGATAACAACTATGTAGAAACCGTGATCGCCCTGGCACCTAACCTGTTCTTTGGCACCACCATCGCCGTGAATATTCTGGTGCTGTCCAAACACAAAACCAAAACCGACACCCAGTTTATTGATGCCAGTGGCCTGTTTAACAAAGGCACCAATAACAACCTGCTCACCGATGAACATATCGCAGACATCCTGAAGGTTTTCGACAGCAAAGAAGATATTGCACACTTTGCCAAAACAGAGGCTTTTGAAACCATTGCTGGCAATGGCTACAACCTTTCCGTCAGCAGTTATGTGGAAGCCAAAGATACACGGGAAGTGGTGGATATTGTTCAGCTGAATACTGAACTGAAAACCACTGTTGAGAAAGTTACACAACTTCGGTCGGATATTGATGCGATTGTGGCGAAGATTGAAGGCGTGGAGGCTCGGGCATGAGTGAATTGACTTTTATGGAAAGATTACTTGATGGTACTGAGGTTGAATGGAAGACGTTAAAGGAAGTAGCTGAATACTCTAAATCACGTATTAGTTTTGAAGAATTGGATGATACTAATTACGTTGGTGTTGATAACCTGCTGCCAAATAAAGAAGGTAAGAGTTCATCGTCATATGTTCCAAAAACTGGCCTTCTTACAAAATACTGCATTAACGATATTTTAATAGGAAATATTCGACCATATTTGCGGAAAATATGGCACGCCAATCAATCCGGTGGAACAAATGGAGATGTACTTGTTATTCACCCTACAGATAAAAAGATAAATTCTCGCTATTTATATCATGTTTTAGCTGCTGAGAGTTTTTTTGAGTTCAACATTCAGCATTCCAAAGGCGCTAAAATGCCTCGGGGTAATAAAGCAAAAATAATGGAATACGTTTTACCTATTCCAAAACCAGAAGTGCAAACCGAAATCGTCCGAATTTTAGACACATTTACCTCGTTAACCACCGAGCTTACCACCGAGCTTACCACCGAGCTTACCACCGAGCTTAGCGGACGTAAGAAACAATACAACTACTACCGTGATCAATTGCTAAGTTTTGAAGAAGGCGAAGTTGAGTGGAAGACGTTGGGTGATATTGGTCAATTTACATACGGATACGCAGCCAAAGCACAAGAAAGTGGTAATGCTCGCTTTGTCAGAATTACAGACATAAATGCAAATGGTAAATTGTCACCAGACGATAAAATGTATGTTGAAATGTCTGACGAAAACAAAAAATACATTTTAAAGAAAGACGACCTGCTCATGGCCAGAACAGGGGCAACTTATGGTAAGACAATGATTTTTGAAGAAGATTACCCCGCAATTTATGCAGGATTCTTAATCAAACTAAGCTTGGATAAGACCATCGTTAATCCTCGATATTACTGGCACTTTGCACAAAGCGATCTGTTTTGGGATCAGGCAAATAAATTAGTTTCAGGTGGAGGACAACCTCAATTCAATGCCAATGCTCTTAAACAAGTGAAGCTTCCCATTCCCCATGCAGGCGATACCGATAAATCCTTGGCAGAGCAAGCTCGCATCGTTTCTACTCTCGATAAATTTGATGCTTTAGCAAGCTCCATCACCGAAGGCTTACCCCGCGAAATCAAGCTCCGCCAGCAACAATACGAATATTATCGTGACTTGCTGCTGAGTTTTCCAAAACCTGAGCCAACCAGCAACGCTGCCTAACCCATACCCAAACTGACGGGTCACCATCATGGCCGATTACAAAACCATTGCGGAGTCCAGGAACTTTATCGTTCTGGATAAATACACCCCGGATTACCAGGTCAACGAAAGCTACCAGAGCGAAAACGATCTTGAGCGGGAGCTGATCGCTGATCTACAAAATCAGGGCTATGAATACGTAGCCGATTTAAACACCCCGGATAAGATGCTCGGTAATGTTCGCAAGCAGCTGCAAGCCCTGAATGATGTGGTGTTTTCGGATGGGGAATGGCAGCGTTTTGTTGAGACCTATCTGGATAAACCCGGCGATAACATCATTGATAAAACCCGTAAGATTCACGATGACCATATCTTCGATTTTGTCTTTGATGATGGGCATATCCAGAACATCTACCTGCTGGATAAACACAATATTCACCGTAATGTCTGCCAGATCATCCGGCAGTTTGAACAGACCGGCACCCATAAAAATCGCTACGACGTGACGATTCTGGTGAATGGTTTGCCCCTGGTGCAGATTGAGCTGAAAAAACGGGGTGTGGCCATTCGTGAAGCGTTTAACCAGGTGCATCGCTACAGCAAGGAGAGCCTTAACAGCGAGCAGTCGCTGTATAAATATTTGCAGCTGTTTGTGATCTCTAACGGCACCGACACCCGCTATTTTGCCAATACTACCCAGCGTAATAAAAACAGCTTTGACTTCACCATGAACTGGGCGAAGGCGGATAACAGCCTGATCAAAGATTTACAGGATTTTACCGCCACCTTCTTCCAGAAAAGTACCCTGCTTAATGTGTTGCTGCATTACTCGGTGTTTGATGTCAGCGATACCTTGCTGGTGATGCGCCCTTACCAGATTGCTGCCACCGAACGGATTTTATGGAAGATCAACAGTTCCTACGAGGCTAAACAGTGGAGCAAACCGGAAAGCGGCGGTTTTATCTGGCATACCACCGGCTCCGGTAAAACGTTAACCAGTTTTAAAGCGGCCCGTCTGGCGACTCAGCTGGAGTTTATCGACAAGGTGTTTTTTGTGGTCGACCGGAAAGACCTCGACTACCAGACCATGAAGGAATACCAGCGTTTTTCGCCGGACAGTGTGAATGGTTCTGACAGTACCGCTGGCCTTAAGCGCAATCTGGATAAAGACAACAACAAGATCATCGTTACTACCATCCAGAAGCTCAACAATCTGATGAAAAGCGAGGGCGACCTTGCCATTTACAACCGTCAGGTGGTGTTTATTTTTGATGAGTGTCATCGCAGCCAGTTTGGCGAAGCCCAGAAGAATCTGAAAAAGAAGTTCAAAAAGTTCTATCAGTTCGGTTTTACGGGTACGCCCATTTTCCCGCAGAACGCTTTAGGCGCAGAAACTACTGCCAGCGTATTTGGCCGTGAGTTGCATTCCTATGTGATTACCGATGCCATTCGCGATGAAAAGGTGCTTAAGTTCAAGGTGGACTACAACGATGTTCGCCCAACGTTTAAGGCCATCGAAACCGAGCAGGATGAGAAAAAGCTCAACGCCGCAGAAAACAAGCAGGCCCTTCTGCACCCGGAGCGTATTCGTGAAGTTTCCCAATACATTCTGAATAACTTCCGCCAGAAGACCCATCGCCTGCAAGCCAGTGGCGTTCCCGGACGTGGTGGCTTTAATGCCATGTTTGCGGTGAGCAGCGTGGATGCCGCCAAGCTGTATTATGAGTCGCTGAACCAGTTGCAGGCTGGCAGCGAAAAGCCGCTGAAAATCGCCACCATTTTCTCCTTTGCGGCCAATGAAGAGCAGGATGCGGTGGGGGATATTCTGGATGAGAGTTTTGATGTCTCAGCCATGAACAGCAGCGCGAAGGAGTTTTTAAGCGCCGCAATTGCCGACTATAACGCCTTCTTCAAAACCAATTTCAGTGTTGATAGCAAAGGTTTTCAGAACTATTACCGCGATCTGGCCAAGCGGGTTAAAGCCAAGGATATCGATTTATTGATTGTGGTCGGGATGTTCCTCACCGGCTTTGACGCACCCACCTTGAATACGTTGTTCGTGGATAAAAACCTCCGTTACCACGGGCTAATGCAAGCCTATTCACGCACTAACCGGATTTATGACGCCACCAAGACCTTTGGCAATATTGTCACCTTCCGGGATCTGGAACAGGCGACTGTGGATGCCATCACCCTGTTTGGTGATAAAAACACCAAGAACGTGGTGCTGGAAAAAAGCTACAAGGAATATATGGAAGGCTTTACCGATCTGGTGACCGGCGAAGCCAGAAGGGGTTTTATGGATGTGGTGCACGAGTTGGAGCAGCGCTTTCCTGATCCTTCGGCCATTGAGAAAGAGTCGGACAAAAAAGCCTTCGCCAAACTCTTTGGCGAGTACCTGCGCGTCGAAAATGTGCTGCAAAACTACGATGAGTTTGCCAGCCTGAAAGCCCTGCAAGACGTGGATATGAGCGACCCGGAAGCCGTTGAAACGTTTAAGGCCGAGCATTACCTGGATGATGAAAAGCTGGCGGAGATGCAGACGATACGCCTGCCCGCCGAGCGCAAGATTCAGGATTACCGCTCTACTTATAACGATATTCGGGATTGGCAGCGCCGACAGAAATCTGGCAAGGAAAAAGAAGATTCCACCATCGACTGGGATGATGTGGTGTTTGAGGTGGACTTGCTGAAATCTCAGGAGATCAATCTGGATTACATTCTGGAGCTGATCTTTGAGCACAACAAGAAAACCAAGAGTAAAGCCGATCTGGTTGATGAAGTGCGCCGACTGATTCGTGCCAGCCTTGGCAACCGCGCCAAAGAAGACCTGGTGGTTGATTTTATCAATCAGACTGATCTTGACGAGATTGGTGATAAAGCCAGTGTTATTGACGCTTTTTTTGCTTTCGCTCAACAAGAACAGCAGCGTGAAGCGGAGGAGCTGATTGAAGGAGAGAGCCTGAACAATGAAGCCGCCAAACGGTATATTACTAACTCGCTGAAACGGGAGTATGCCAGCGAGAATGGCACTGAACTCAATGCCATCCTGCCGAAAATGAGTCCTCTGAATCCGCAGTATTTGACCAAGAAGCAGAGTGTGTTTCAGAAGATTGCGGCGTTTGTTGAGAAGTTTAAAGGGGTGGGGGGAAAGGTGTAGAGGAAATGAATGTCGGTCTTTCAGCGTGCATTAGAGAACAATGTTAGACATGAATCTCATGGCCATTTTCATGCATGCTGAAAGACCAGGCGCCAGATTTACGAGCGTCTGGAGCTTTTTGTCCATTCGCCTTGGTGGAAAAAAAAACGGTGCGGACTGCAGACCAACACCGGAATCCCTTATGAACCTATATTGACCCCTAATCTGTCTTACCCGTCACTACTCAAATCGTCTCAATTGCGTCGCCAGCTGCTCGGCCGTTTGCAGTTGCGCC
>NZ_LUKQ02000241.1 GCF_001647025.1 Endozoicomonas atrinae | reverse complement strand
GAGGATTACTTCACCATCAAGCGAGCCAGAAACATCAATGACAACATCAACTGCTTTGTGAAACTGACGGGGGAGTGGTGATGCAGGAGTGCCGAATTGAGCAGCTGAGCATACCGAAGCCCTTCGACAACAGTATTGCTGTAACGCTTACCGTGGATGGCTTGCCCTATAACGGTGTTGTTGAACTCTATCAGCCCTTGAATACCCGTTATCTGGTGGCCACCAAAGCCAACAATGGTCAGATCGTGATGAAGAACCTGCCGGCCTTGCTGGCGGATAAAAACCTCTGCCTGCTGATTACCCACGAAGGGCGGCCGTTCAGCAGTGAGTTGATTACCCCGGATAACGTGGTGGTCTATGAACTGGCGATCAGCACCAGTGGAGGCGGTGGTACACCAACCGGTGATCCGGCAACCATAACCGGCAAAGTAGAGCGAGTGCTGGACAATCAGGCTGAACCGGCAGCAAGGCAACTGGTGGCCATTGAGCATAAGCCCGATGGTTCATGGTCAGTGACCGGGGATACCACCAGTAACGCAGAAACCGGCAGCTATACGCTGGACGTGCTGACCGAAGGCGGCGATACCTTTGTTCTGGCGATGGACGAATACGGTGTGCCTTTTACCGCAACTGCCAGCGTGGTTCAAGGTGATCTGATTCATCCAACTGTTCCTAATGGTCATGTTTACCGGGTGGAAGCAGGCGGCACCTTACCAGCCACAGAACCGCAGTGGTGGATTGATACCGGCACGACTCACACCCGCACCATTGAAGGGAATATTACCCTCCGGGCGATTCCTTTCTATCGCCCATTGGCACACGGTCCCATCAAAGCAGAACTACTGCCATGAGTTATGAGGTTCCCACTGACAGCGCAGAGTTTCGGCTGACCGGAGCTCCCTATGCCGTGTCATCATCATCTATTGCTGACTTTTCCTTTGACGGTAAGGGGCTGATTTATTTTGCTCCGCCTCCCGGATTGATTCGCCATTACGAAAGCCAATGGCAAGGGGCGGTCAGTCGGCAGCAGGGCGTTTCTGCGAGCTATTCCACCAGTCGCCCTGTTAGCACTACCCGGCAGCAAACTAGCCAGCAGGCAAAGCCTATGGAAGCCTCACCGTTCGGCCTGTTTTGGGGAGCCGTGGCGAAAAGGGAAGTCATGGTCAGTTTTAGTCATGGCCAGAGCCAGAAAAAAGAAGCGGCAACCGGCGACCGTTGGCAACAACCAGAGACAAAGGAAGGCGGCAAGCGGAGTGCATGGGATAAAAGCATCCAAGCGCAGGATCAAGAACAGGACTCCCCTTGGAATCATCCACCGGAGCGGGATAGCAACGTATCCGAAGGCATGCAGTCGGTTGATCTGTACGGCTCAAGGAAGTGGAAAAGCCCTGCCTACATTCACCCTCAGCAACCGCTGAACTTTACCTTTCAAGAACGGGAGTATGAGCCACAGGCTAACGGCTCGGTATTTTTCCAGATTGGTGCCTTTGACGAAGAAACTGCTGCTGTCCCCATTGATAGCAAACGGCGCTTTACCTTCCAGAGCAACCGAGCCGAGGATCAGCCGGTTATTCTGCCGTGGGGCTTAGGCCAGAAAGCCAGGGATGAGCGCGTTACCGGCAACTATGGCGGTGAGACTGACCCGGATATTGTGGAAAAGCCGGAGCCAGAGCAGCCAGAGATCAGGGAGAGTTATCTGCTAATGAACATTATCACCACTGTCGTATTGCCTGCCCGGACACCGCTCGAACTGCCCTCAATGGACATCAGTCTGGATATTGATAGCTTCTCTTGGAGCTTTACCGGAGAGCTTTGGGGCGCTTCCAATATCGCACTGGTGGAACCGGACGAGAACGGTCCGAAGCAGATCGAGGTCGATATCAACGGCTGGAAGTGGATCTTCATTATTGAGCGTTACAGCACAAACAGACGGTTCGGGGATGAGCGTTACACCCTCTATGGCAGCAGCCGAACGCAGCTTTTGGCATCGCCTTATGCGCCACAGAGAAGCAAGAGCAACAGCGCCAACCTGAACGCTAAACAGGCCATTACTGAAGAACTGGCGAATACCGGATTCACAGCAAACTATCCTGACCTGAACGATTACAGCACACCCGATTGGATCATGCCCGGAGGCTCATTCAGCTATCAGAATCAGACCGCTATGCAGGTTGTCGCCAAGATCGCTACCACCGCCGGATCGGTCATTATCCCAAGCCGCAATAACGACCAGGTGAGCATTCAACCCCGATACCCGGCAAGTCCGTGGGCTTGGAACACTGCCACTATGGATAAGATCGTTCCGGCAAGTATGGTCATTAGCTTAAGCGCCAACTGGCGGCCAGAGCAGGCTTACAATGCGGTCTATGTATCCGGCACCAATGCAGGCGTGGCGGTCAACGTCAAACGAACCGGAAGCAGTGGCAATAACCCGGCTCCCGATATTCTGGAAGACTGGCTCACTGAAACGCAGGTAAATACCGAGCGAGGCAGGAATGAGCTGGCCAAGGGCGGCAACCAGAGCATTACCACCATTGAGCTACCTCTGACCGACACCAACACGTCACCCGGGTTAATTGAGCCGGGTATGCTGGTCGAGGTTCAAGATATAACGGGCGACTGGCAAGCCCTTTGTCTGGCGACCAGCATCAGTGCTTCAGGAGTAGGAAATGTTATTCAGTCGGTTGACCTGGAAAGGCATTATTAAGAGGTGCCCGGCAGCAGAACTACCGGGACTTTATACACGCTGGATGCCTTATCTCGGCATCTAAATAATAGACGTCGAGGGGGTTATGGCAACCACAAATATCTGGCAACAATTTAAGGCGCTCTTACCTGAAGGCATCAGAGTTATCGCCACCATTACTGCTAACAACGGCAATGGCACCAGTCAGGCAACGCTCCGGGATGGTTCAGTGATTACCGTCAAGGGAGAGTCAGTTTTATCCGGGCAAAAGGCATTTATTCAGGACGGGGAGATAAAAGGGACTGCGCCAGATTTAGCGCAGTATGAGGTAGAGGTTTAATCAATATATTCTATCAGTCCCATCTTCCGGGCAGCTTCCTTAAAGCCAGAGCGTGACGTTCCAACAACAGGCTTGATTCTCTCGTTAATCAGATTGTTGATGCTCTGCTTGGATATGCCAATTTCCTCGATAACTTCCTCCATAGAAGCCCCCTCCACAAAAAGCATAAACACTTTTTTTTCCCTTTCAGAAAGCCCTTCCAACGGATCATCCATCCAAGCCTCTCCAACCTGGGCGAGGACAGACGGTATAAAATACCGTTCCCCTTTGCCTGCCATTTCAACAGCTTTAATCAGGTCATCCGGATTCGAGTCTTTGTTAACGAAGGCAAGGGCTCCGAGCTTGTAGCAGGCCTTGATGGTATGAAGGTTACTCCTCATTGAGCAAATAATGATCTTTGCCTCAGGTTTCACCTTTCGCAAAACATCAATAATGCCAACGTCTCCTACGGTTCCTTTGAAGCCAAGGTCAACGATAAAGACATCAACCTTTTGAGTTTTAGCCTGCTCGAGGAGGTCATCGACAGAATGAGCAACTGAAACCACTTCACAAATTGCTGAATTATTGAGCATTGACGATAGTGCATTGGCTATCATTACATGATCGTCAGCGATGAGGATTTTTATTGACTCCATGACTTTCGTCTCCCTCAAAATTTAGAAAAACTTGAATACTGGTTCCTTTCCCAACCTCAGAAACTAACTCATGCGAGCCAAGAGACAAGGCTCTTCCTTTTATACTTCCCAAGCCAATTCCGGCCTTCACCGTTCTAACATCAAATCCCTTTCCAGTGTCTTTTATTTCAATAAATAATGTGTAATTTTCACTGCTTTCTTTGACATCAATCGTCACAGAAGCCCAGTCTATTTCAGCATGCTTTATAACATTAGTCAGTGCTTCTTTAATAATCAGATATACCTGAAGATCAATGCCAGAAGGGATGCTACTCAAACAACCACTGAACTGTCTGTTCACAGACAGCGGCAATGAATCGAATAAAATGATAAGACTTTTCTCAAGACCAAGAGTATCAAGGGTTTCAGGCCTTAAGGCATCAATAATATTTCTCGCTTTTTTTATAGCCACATCAATAACAGCATTTACTCGCTGCTTTCCGTCAGGGGAGCCATCACATTCCCAAACCAGCATTTTCAGAGTCGCAAGATCAGACAAAAATATATCGTGAATATTGTCAGCAAGCAGCCGCTCTCGGTCTGCTGTCTCTTTCGTTAGATCAGAAAGTAATCGCTCTCTATAATGAGATTCTTTGATTTCTTTTAATGATCGGGTCCAAACTATTGGCTCTGTACCTGTACCTGTGAGAGGCCTCCATATGAATGCTTCAACAGCTGACCTGATCTGAGTTAATAGAACCACATAAATAATGGCACATATTGCAAATATCCCCGCAATACTACTTTTTAAGAGTTCGTAATCTGGCTTTACAGGTATTTCAATCGGGAGATTTAAAGCAGAGTTTCTAGTTTCGATTATGCCGGATAGAGCAGGTAATTTTTTTACTGGTTCGCACGATGAGCATATTTCAATTTTTGGGTTTATCTGCTGAAGCCGATCAATGATGATCTCATTGCTTAGATAGATATAGATACTGCCGACGCAGTCACCAAACTCCACATCGAAAGTATCTCCGAGGTAACAAATAGGAATATTAACCAGATTAAGGTTGTCTAGGTTTTGAGTCGTGAAAAGGAAGCGACCGATATGGTCGTAGATAGAAATACCTGAAATTCCTGACCAAGATATTCTGCTTAACAAGTTTCTAACTAAATGCTCGTTCTTTCGCCTATTGATTAGATCAGACCGCATATAATCAATAAACTCACTAGAACTCACTAGTATTCCAATCTGACCATAAAGCTCAGAGGTCAATAGCTCCAGAGCATCCTGAAGCTCAATCCTTGCTAACCTTTTATCGCTCTCTAAATGATCTTTAAAGTTTAAGACGGCAATAGCGGCTAATAGAAGAAACATTGCAACGGTAACCATCAAAAGTGCTTTTGATATTCTATGAGAAAAGTCCTCAAGAGTTACGGCTCTCATGGCTTAACTTTCATCCTTGGGTTTATCGACATTTTCACAGAAGCCCACACACGCTGACTTTTGAGGAAATAGCTATTTTCGAGATGCAATGGTTTTCTTGGTACAACTGGACTTGAATTCAATACCCTATCAATGCTGTAAGGAGAAAAATATTTTGTTCTTTCAGAAACTCCCTTAGTGAACTTTTCACTAGCAAGGTATCGAGCAACACAGACGGAAGCCTCGCTATTATCCAAAAGGGTGAGTTGGTCAAAAGCCATGTGGGAGATAGATGGATGGAGCAGAAACTGATAGTTAAGGTTTTCATCACTAATAAGACTTAAAGCCTCACCTGACCAGACGTAAGCAAGTGCAAAATTATCTGCCTGATATAGTCTTCCTAAATTGCTGGAAATAACTGCATAACTGCCAGCGAGCAGCTTGCGCAAATTATGTAACTGTTCCGGATTAGAGTCAGCAAGACCGGCTTGTCTTAGTAAGTCAAAAGCAACAGCGTGTTCATCAAGTATAAGGACTAATTTATCTTCAGCCTTGGAAAAAATATCTCTAATGCCATCGGTAGGACTTAGCGATATATTGTCAGGGTTCCAGAGCAGACCGGTAAAAGCGAACATGAAAAAGGCTGAATTATTATCGAGTGAGTCAGAAAGTGCTCTGACCGACTGAGGGTAAGAAGGGAGAAATTCATTTTTTAGATCAATAATAGACGTGGTTAATAACCTTATATCCTTAGAGATATTGTCGGAATAAATGGCAATATCATAATCATTAGCTTCTACCTTCCGTTGAAACTCTGCATTGCTGTAGTATTCATCAAAGTAAATCTTAACATCGCAAGCCCTCTCAACCGGCTCAAGGCTTTTTGAGGTCAGATAATCCCACCACGTAACGATATTAACCCCTTTTTTAAGATGCTTGCCGCTATGAGCAAAGCTTGAAGGAGAGGCAAGCGACAGAACTAATATCAAGAAAAGATATTTCATAGCTATCCCTGCTTCTGGAAAATAAAGTCCACCCAACCTGGCTCAACCAACTCATGCTCTGGACGGTTATAATTGATGACCGTGTTGATATGCCCCAGCTCTATTCCCTCGAGGTATGGGGTGAAGTCTGCGCTATTTTCATAGAGCCGGATCGTGTGGCTAATGGTTTGTCGATCTCCATCCGGCAAATCGTAATGGTCGTGCCATTGGGCAATCTTATCCGTATAACGGCGCTCAAGGTTATACCCAGAGGAATAGCGAACGGTGCCATCCCCGATGGTCAGAGGGTAATCTACAGCATTTTCCCACCAGTTAGGGTGATAGACATTCAGAGCAAGCTTTCCACCAACGTCAAGAAGCTCTGACATACTGGAAAAAAACTGTCGTATGTCTTCATCATCTGTCAGGAGAGGAAAACTATTATAAGCGGCAAAGATACGGTCAAACCGTTTTCCTGATGTGAACTCTCGAACATCGCCGATATGATTTTTATGTTCAGGGAGGTCAATAAATACAGCCATGAAAGGGTCAAGTTCGACAGTCTCAATATCACAGCCCTTGGCTATGAGTTTATTGGTTATTCGCCCAAAGCCTGCGAACAGTTCCAGAGTTTGTTTTTCCTGACAAAAGTCAAAGTAGAAATCAACGTCATCCTCCAGACTTTCCGTGTGCGCTTTATAAAGTTCTCTAGTCGTATACATGATTTTCGTCACTTTATTTTTATTAATTTTGCTTGACTATAGTCCAATCTATCAGTAACGATTACTTAAAACAAGTTTGCTTTACTTTTTGCAGTAGTACTCAAAGGAATTGATGTTACTAGCGAGAGGTCAGGATGAGTCAGGAGTTCGACGTCGTAGAGTTAGAGCCTTTACCGGCACATTTTATCATTGAAGAAATAGAGTTAGGAACAGAGAGCCATTGGTCAATAAACTTTGATTATATCTATAACAGGATAATGTTTGGAATGGGGAGCAGTGAATACGTGATCGGCCTCACAAACAACGGAAAGCCAAAAGAAACAACAGCCATAAAAATTGGTGAACGCTATTACTCACCGCTGATTAATCAAAACACTCCCTTTCTAATTTTGCAGATCGTTGACTCTGACACCCTGTTCGCGTTTTACGACACTAACTTCAGGCCTTGCTGCCTTGCAGACTTTGATAATGAACACATTGGAGCTTCGTTAGATGGATCGAATCCACTTAGGACAAGTGCCCCGAAATAGGCGGGGTCATATTAACTATAAAATCATACCCTCGGTCATGGTGAAAGTGATGGTGGCCGAGGAAGAACTGAAACAGTTGAACCCTGAAGGGGATGAAATGGGCTGCCAATTCCGGTAGCTTAATTCTATGCACAGATGTTCCAGACCCAAGCGGCAAAGTGGGGATAATAACAACCGCAGTCAGAGCCGGGAGCAGTCCATAAAATGCATTACTCCTTCGCCCCGGTGATCTGGCCGACTGGCCTCCGTTAGGGGCTATTTCTGTTTTTATGTGGAGTGGTTTGGTAGTTGGTTTCAGTTGTCTATGAGGTTAGCGCCGCATTAAGGTGCGAGCAAGAGCCTGTAAATAATTCTGTGTAAACGCCACTAAAACTACTGCTCCTTGAACCGGTCAGGAAACATAATTTCAAACCGGTTCATGGCGGCTTTCCAGTTCCTGATCGGCATGGTCCATTTCTCGGAAGCTTTTTCCATGGCCAGGTAGATTACCTTCATGACTGACTCATCCGTCCGAAAAATCTTCCGGTTCTTAATCGCCTTACGAATGACGCTGTTCAAGGACTCAATGGCATTCGTTGTATAAATCGCTTTTCGGATATCTTCAGGATAGTCGAACAGAGTAATCAGGTTATCCCAGTTATTACGCCAGGACTTACCAATCGATGGGAATTTCTCCCCCCAGGCTTCTTCAAAGGCTTCCAGCTCCATTTCTGCTTCTTCAGCAGTCGCTGACCGGTAAATCCGTTTCAGGTCGCTGGCGACGCATTTACGGTCCTTGTAGGAGACGTATTTCAGCGAGTTACGTACCTGATGCACAATACACAGCTGAACCTGAGCCATTGGGAACACGGTGTTA
>NZ_LUKQ02000240.1 GCF_001647025.1 Endozoicomonas atrinae | reverse complement strand
AAATCAACATCATTAAAACCTTCGGGTAGCTGTGGTCGACGAGACATCTGTTCTAGATAATGCATGGTAATGATGCCTAAGCATAGTTGGCGGCAGCTTAAGGATTTAGAAAATGCGATTGGTATCATTTGTTCTTTCAGCTCTGCCATTGCTGCCTGCTTAACGGACAGAACGGTAGAAATATCTACATTGCAGTTTGGTCTGGAAGGTGACATGTAATAAATGGTGGGTACAGGGTGGGGGGCTAACTCAGGCATTTGATCTAGTGCATAATCTCTGGCGGCCAGTGCAATCGCTTCCAGGATCAGCATCATGGCTGGGCGTCGGTCCGGGTCAAGATCTTCAAAGCTGTGTTCCGGGTCCTGGGTAATGATGATATCGGGTTTGGTCTGCCTGATTATCCGGCAGATGGCTACTTTATAGTCTTTACGAAGATTGATTTCTCCCCGCTCAAAATCGAGAAAGGTTACTGAGTCCATAGCTAATACTTCTGCAGCATTTCGAATGTCCTGCTGCATTGTCTCCCTGACCAGCATGAGAGCAGCATGACAATGTCCTCCCTGCTGTTTATTAAGGGTTAGAGCACCGCTGCACTCAACCATTTCCATGCCATAAACACCCAGCATTAAGATTGATTTGGTCATGTTTAACCTTTGCTTGTTATTTAACCAGCCTGTCAGGCAGCTGCACCATTTACCTTGATCCAGAAACTGCCATTACTGTCGTATAATTTTTCGCTGTGAATATTGAAGAATTTTCGAAGATTTTTTTCAGTCAGTACGCTTTCAGGAGGGCCGTCAGCCTTTACTTCATGATCAGCCAGAAGGATAAGTCGATCGCACATCGTGGTGGCAAGATTAAAGTCATGATAACTGGCAATCACAGTTTCTACCTGATGACTGCAATACTGGAGTAACTGCCAGATATGACGGACATCAAGGTGATTACTGGGTTCATCCAGCATTAGAATGGCAGGCGCCTGGTATAATGCCTGCGCCATAAAAACCCTCTGTCGTTCACCTCCGGAAAGACTGCTGACCGGTTTATTGATCAGTGGGGCTAAGTGACAAATATCAATCAAGGTCTTGAGCTCGGGAGGTTGCACAGATGCATTCAGGTCGTGCGTCATTGAGGCCAGCTCAATGGTTTCTCTCACCGTAAGGGGCATGTCGACTGGTTGATCCTGAAGGAGTATGGACACTTCCTTTGCCAGGTTTTCGGGCTTCAATGAGTTGAGGCACTGACATTCCAGCAGGATATTACCGCTGGCTGGTGCATGAAGTCCGGCCAGGGCTTTCAATAATGTTGTTTTACCACTGCCATTAGGGCCAATTAATCCAATCTTTTCTCCACGATGGATATGAAGATTGATGTTATCCAGTATGACTCTATTACCCTGTTTCAGGGTCAAATGCTTTACATCAATGCACATGGTGCTTCCTCAGGAGAGAGAGCAGAAGCGGTACAGCCAGAAGTGCCATGGGTATCCCCAGAGGTAACTCTTCAGGCGCCAGGAGGGTGCGGCAGAGTATATCGACCCACATCAGGAGAAATGCTCCGATCAACACGCTGCCTGGTATCAGGTAACGATGGCTCGCTCCCAGTAAAAGGCGAGTCAGGTGCGGTACAACCAGCCCAACAAAGCCTACTGCGCCAGCGAGCGCGACCGAGGTTGCACTGAGAAGAACAATTACCCCACACCACAGCAGCCGCTCTTTTTTGATGTTAACGCCGAGTGTCTGGGCTTTATTCCAGCCCATCAACAGGGCATCCAGCTGCCGCCTGCGATGCCATGCGAGTAGAGACGAGCCGACAAGAGTTATTGTCAGAAAAGGCAGTTGATTGAGTTCTGCTCCAGAGAGCGATCCCAGCATCCAGCGGAGGGCAGGGCCCAGAGCGCGCTGATCCCCAAGTAACATGATCAGTGTTGTTAAGGCTGACAGCAGCGCTGCAATGGCAACGCCAGCCAATGTCAGTGTCAGTGGATAAACCTGTCCCTTTCTTCCGCCAGCACAGAACCACACCAGCGAAAAAGCAGCAAGACCTCCAATAAATGCAGACAGTGAAATGGGAAGCAGCGCAACTATTGACCACCCGAAAATATGCATAACGACCAGCAGGCTTGCTCCATTTGCTACACCCAGTAGATAGGGGTCAGCCAGTGGGTTTCTGAATAAGGTCTGTGCCAGGGCTCCAGCCAGGCCGAGGGCACCGCCAACCAGAGCTGCGCCAAGAACTCTGGGCATTCGCAGTTCGGTGATGATGAGATCACTGACGGAGTTTTGTTCGCCTGTCAAAATATTAAGCAGGCTTTCCAGGGGAAGGGGAACTCCGCCCAGTGCCAGTCCGGCAATGATGGATGCTGGGAAAAATAGAATGGCCAGGTACAGTAACGGCCAGGAGTAGTGTCTAAACATTTACCGGGTGTCCTCGAGGTCGGCCAGTGCTTTGTTGATCCGCAGAACACCCTGGGCTGTTCTGATACCCTCGATAGTCTCCGAGAATGGCATCGTGATTGAGGGTATGGATGACAGTTGTTGGCTTAATACCGGGTGGGATTGGATAAAAGACTGTTTGCTACTGGCTGGTGCCCAGTCTGCTTCCACAAAAATGATCAGATCGGGTTTGGCCAGTAAAATGGCTTCCCAGGTGATGTGGCCCCAGGGGCGAGGAATACTATCACCGATATTTCTCGCACCAGCCAGTCTTATCATTTCCTGGCCTATCCCCCGGCCACCTACGATATAAGGTGAGTTTTCATCGTGAGACCAGAGTAAAACTTTGGCCTCATTCTGAAGGGGTGAAAGCTGCGATAAAATATGCTGTTGTCGTTTGATCTCTTTTTGAGCATTAGCGGTAACATTGAGAATCTCACCAAGCTCCCGAATGCTCTGCCAGATGGTATCCATATCAACTTGTTCTGAGCAGTTCGATGGTAACAGGTAGCTGTTGATACCATGTTTCTGCCACCAATGTCGGTCGCCAACCCCCTGGGGAGAAAAAGCACTGTTGAACCCCCCGACAATAAAGTCTGCATTGCTGAACAGTACCTGCTCTACTGTCGGGTAAAAGACAGATAGCCGGGGTATACGATCATAGGCTGCTTTTAACGGCTGCCAGATGGCATCATCAGGGTAGGCAGTGCCGACCATTCGATCGCCAACACCTAGCTGTAGCAGCAATTCTGTACTGTGCTGATTCAGCGTGACTATCCGTTGTGGCGTTTGACCTTTTACAGCGATTCCACAGTTATCAATGGCATAGGCTGAAAGCGGGAGAATGCTGCTTATCAGCAGATGAAGACAAAATGATAAAAGCCTCATTGTGTGCCAGCCAGATTTAAAATCTTGATGGCAGCACAGGCTGCTCCAAAGCCATTATCTATATTGACGGTTAATAAGCTTCCGGAGCAGCTGGCAAGGCAGGATTCCAGAGCAACTCTACCGCCTTCCGATATGCCGTATCCAACCGATGTCGGCAGGGCAATGACCGGAGCTTTGACCAGACCGCTGAGCACGGTTGGTAGAGCGGCTTCCATTCCAGCAGCAGCAATGATGACGTGATAACTTTTCAGAATCTCCAGTCTTTCCAGTAAACGCCAGAGTCCGGTAACACCTAAATCATAATGTTCATCACAGGAAAAACCGTGGTAATTCAGAGTTATTACCGCTTCTCTGCACACTGATATGTCTGAGGTTCCGCCAGAGACAACAGCTACCCTGGTTTTTCCAGAGACAGCATACTGTCCAAGCACAGCCGTGTTTGACTCAGGATTGTAGCTGAGTGCTGTTTTGATGTTGTCTGGCAGAGCCTGATACTTGCTTTTAATGAGGCGGGTCAGAAGAAGCCGGTAGTTCTGATCAATGGCATTCTGGCAGATACTGGCAATTTGTTTTGCGCTCTTACCCTGACAGAAAATAGCTTCTTCCAAACCGGTGCGGTCAGCACGCTGTAAATCTAACAATACTTCCATGATGGTCATACCAGAAATGCACTTCCGCGGTTGTAAGGCGAGAGGGAGACAGACTGGCTCTTGGTTGGCAGCATATCTGTGATGATATTGATAAGAGAGTTTTGCTTTTCACGACTCATGGAAGATAGCTCCTGCCTGCCCACCTCAATTACGAAACCTTCCTGACGTACACGGCAACGTACGTTATCGGACAATGTCTCGGAACGAACCTTTATTTCAATAGCATCAACCAGATCAAGATCGACCATGGCAATGGGGATCCCGGTCTCGACCCTGCTGGACAGGCAGGGAGATGCAGGCAGCTCGGAAAGATGATCATGGCCAAGTTCTTTGGCGATGGCTCTCAACCCTTCTTTGCTGATGCCGGCTTCGACATAGGGGTGGCGAACCTGCTGTTCTCTGGCGGCAATAAGTCCGGGGCGATAGTCATCCAGGTCATCAAGGTTAGTACCAGATAGGGTTGTGCCAAGGTTGAGTCTGGCAATACTGGAATAGAGGCAGGTTTTGCAGTGGTAGCAACGATTAGCCGGATTTTTCTGGTAGTCTGAATTACTCATTTCACCGGCATTAATTTCTACCAGTTTCCACCCTTGCTGTTCGGTAAAATCTCGGACTCTCTTGGTAGCCTCACTGGGTACTGCAGAAGAAACCGCATGAACAATGGTGGCATTATCCCCAAGTACCTGATGGGCGACGATAGCTAAGGTGATACTGTCAACACCACCGCTAACCGCTATCGCACACTGGCCTATCGAAGCGAGAATTTCCTTTAGCTTGATGTACTTTTCAATGTTCATGGCTATCCACCTGGCATGCTTCGAGTTCTACCGTTCGACGCAGGGATTCTCTGTGGTAATGATTGTGTCCATGAGTCGCAATGTCGTCCATTTCAGCCTTGGCGGTTTTCCCTATACCGGGACGTTCTGCATACTTCACTCGGACGCCATGCTCTTGATGATACCCTTCGCTTCTGGGTAGTTCAAAGCGACTGGCCTCATACCAGCGCACACCCAGGGTGGTGGTATGGGCAAAAATGCAGTCAGCCACAGCCTGTTGACAGGAGGGTTTTACCAGAATACGAAGCTGGGTGGTCAATCGACCTTTTTTTCCATAAGCCGGGATTTGAACAACATCTATGACGGAGTGAGTCTTGCGAATGGTATCAATGCCAACTGCGAGTGATTCGGGGCTCTGATCATCAATATCGCATTCCATGACAATCACGGAACTGTGGTTTGACTGACCTTCGATGTCGAACAGGCAGACCCGAAGAATATTGCTCATTCCCTGAAGTTGTTTGGTGCCAAATCCATGGCCTGAACCAATCAGTTTTCCCCTGGAAATAGTGCTTGAAGGCTTTAACCAGGACAGGATGGCGGCACCTGTTGGTGTGATTCGTTCTCCTTTAATGTCGTCATCAAAAAAGGCAAAGTCTTTCAATAACTCAATGGTTGCCGGTGCTGGTACTGGAATCAGACCATGATCCGTTTTTGCCAGTCCACCACCCCAGGGCAGCATTGAGACACTCCAGCTGGATGCCTGCAATTGATGAATCAGCCAAGCCGCAGAAAGAATGTCGATAATTGAGTCCCATGCTCCCACTTCATGAAAGGCGACAGAGGCAACGGTTTTGTTATGCACTTTAGCTTCTGCTTCCGCTAACAGCTCAAAGATACCAATGGCATGGTGTTTTACTTGTTCTTCAATTGACAGGGAAACAATCCATTCACGAATTTCACTCCAATGAGTATGGTGGTGTTCATGATCATGATGATGTTCGTGTGAATGGTTCTGATTTAAAGAAACAGTAAAGTGCTGTCCGCATAAAACTTGGTCAGTGAAAGGTTCAATTGATATCTGTGGATTCATTGAACAATCAAGCTGTTTAAGAAATGACAATAATGGTTGCTGAAACTCTGGGCAGGCATCTACAATAGCGGCAGTAAACATATCACCAGCTATGCCGCCACAGGTATCCAAATGGATATGTCTAATATTCATACTAATAATTTTTGGCAAAGGCCTGATTGCAACAGCAGATGAATATCCATCTGTTGAACGTGATTGATCAGGCGAATTGATCATTTGGTTTCGTAATTTATTATACTTGCTCGTTATTGCTCACATTCTGATGTGAGTCAATTATTTGTTCTGTGGGCATTTTGTTTTATGAATTGAAAGAAATATTAAGGGCAGGGCTGTTTATTAATTGATCACTGTTTTTTTTATTATTTAACTGAAGTATCTTGTGATTCTGGAAAGAAATTATTTTTTCTGCCTGTTCGATGAAAATATAATCAGTAAATAATGCTGCTGATTATATTTTGACTGAAAAGCAGACATTTATTTTTTATCAATCAGCCTGAGACTTGATTGCAACCTACAGAAATTTTGCAACTTAACGTGCTATGGAAGCAATAGCCAGAACAGGCTATTGCTTCTTTGAGTATCAATCAGCTGACAGGAGCCAGTAAAAAATTGCCTGGCAGTCCATTTGTGACGTTCAACTCAACGTATGTTTTACCTCCTCGATGCTTTAATGATATGCCGTTATCAGGCTTTGCAAGTTTCCATTTACCTCGCAGTGTCAGTTCCAGCTCATGTACTTTGGCGGGCTGGCTATTGAAGTACGTTTTAGCAGCATTAGAGCCATCGCGTGCTATTTTCTGATAGTCAAACTTCCAGCCTATGTCTGGAACACTGGCAGCAATATGCAGGTTTCTGCCCTTTTGCTGTTGCAGGACCGCTGCAGGAATATGGACTTCCTGAATTGCGAAATTCTCAGGTGTTTCAGCACTGTCTTCATAAAAGGCATAGGCCGTTAAGCTCTCCTGTGGGAACGTTACCAGATGCATGTCTTCATCACCCTTTATAACCTGATAAAACTCAGTAGGTTTGTCTGACAGCTGTTTTAGTTTGGAGCCGTCCGGGTCATCTGGAATTAAAACATACGCATAAAAATCGGACTTCGGTTTAATGCCGTGATTGAGATAGGCTTGCTTGAAGAGTCCTTCTGTTGGCTTGTAATTGGTTGTCAGGCTCTGTTGCTGCTGACGAGTGATAATCAGGTCAGCACTACTGTCTGCAAGATAGTAACTGTTACCAGCCGCATCCGTTATTGACGCTGCTGAGCCTGCTGGGATAGTGATTTTAGTCTGCAACCCATCAATTGATCGCCCATTCAAGGTAGTAATCTGTTCCGCTGAATTCAGGCTGGTCTGAAATAGTGTCGTGTGGGTTTCATCCTGTCGTGTACCTCCAGAAATATCAGTGCCAAGTGCCAAGACTTTATCACCAGTGAAGAAGTAAGTCTTACGAGCGGCCAAATCGGTTGGGCTGGTAAATGGCAGTGCTTCAAGGTCATGGACAAAGAAGCCATTTTTTCCAAGAGTGACACCGCCCACATAACGTTTAGAACTGTAATTCCGGTGAATGTTTCTCTGGGTGATTCTCTGTTTTTTTCGCGACGCTTTGACTTTTTTGTCGGCTCTTTCTTCGATAGGGTAATGTGATGCTGTGGTGCCTGGTACATGATACCAGTCCCAACCATTTAGCAGATCGTATCCGGAACCTTCTGGAAAGAGGGAGGATTAAGAAAGCAAACAGAATATTGGAAATCATTAGTTGTACTAATCATGAAGTGTTAAATTAAATTTGCTTTCAGTTTTTACAGTCAACGTTATAATGAAGAAGTGATGATTTTATATTTTATTTGAATCTGAATCTGTCAGGTTCGATATGCTGAAGATGACAATAATAAGAGAGTAGATGATAGATCGTAAAAATGTGGCTTGAGACTGGTACCCTTCCATATAAACAGTAATTTTTCCCTTTCCTTTTCAAAATTGAATCTGCTAGTCAAACTTGAGCAGTTCGCGGAGGAAGGTCTCGTAGAAGTTTTCCATAAGTGATGAATGTAGTGAAGTGAATGTAACCTATAGTCTGAACCGCCTTATAACTGGTGACCTACTCTTTTGTCGAAGTTAATAGTGAAGGTAGATGCGAGGAATGGGCGAAACCTCCCCACCCTGCCGCTGCCACGTTTGCCCGTGGCCGTAACGGTCTCAGGTAGAATTAGCTAAATTACTGAATATTAAATGAAATAATTATTTTCATGTTTTTCAAGGGATACATGCAGGGATACATTTTATTGAATAACTAACCGACCGGTTAGCTGTAACCTTTTTTGTAT
>NZ_LUKQ02000024.1 GCF_001647025.1 Endozoicomonas atrinae | reverse complement strand
GAAAATCAACATCATTAAAACCTTCGGGTAGCTGTGGTCGACGAGACATCTGTTCTAGATAATGCATGGTAATGATGCCTAAGCATAGTTGGCGGCAGCTTAAGGATTTAGAAAATGCGATTGGTATTAATACTGAAGCGGCCATGAGTGAAAAGGCCGAACGCATGCTCAATAAGGCACAGGAAAGCAGCAAGCTGGACTGTGATGAATACCAGGATCAGTCACTGGGTGAAGCGCTGACCCGTGATGACATCAATAAAATGGCCATCCGTTCACTGGCACTGCAGGCTTCATTCAACTATGAGCGTATGCAGGCGGCAGGCTGGTTGTATGGACTGAATCCTGGCTTACGGAAGATTCATAAAAACGACACCGATATGAGTCGTTCCATGCAACTTCATATGGAGTTCTTTAATACACACCCATTTCTGGTGTCTTTCATTATGGGGGTGGTGCTGGCGATGGAGCGCAGTAAAGAGCGTCTCTCTGTCATTCGTGCCATTAAAGTTGCCATGATGGGGCCACTGGGTGGTATTGGGGATGCACTGTTCTGGCTGACTCTGCTGCCAATCTGCGCGGCTCTCGGGGTATCGCTGGCCATGGAAGGCAGTATCATGGGGCCGATTCTGTTCCTGCTGCTTTTTAATGCGGTCCATTTTGGCCTTCGTTTTGGTCTGGCGCATTATGGTTACAATGCCGGCTCAAGAGCGATCAGTGCGCTGAAGGAACATACTCAGAAATTTTCCCACGCGGCGACGATTGTCGGCCTGACTGTGGTGGGTGGGTGGGTTGATTGCTACCTTCGTTCGGTTGCAGATGACTGCGGTGGTGGAAGTCGGTAAAGCAAGTATTAGTCTGCAGGAAGACCTGTTTGACCCGATCATGCCAAAACTTCTGCCATTGGCGTTTACCATGGTGATCTTCTACTTCGTGAAGAAAGGCGTTTCTCCACTGAAGATTATCGGGGGGATTGTGGCAATGGGACTTGCCGGTTCTTATTTTGGCATCTTATAAATTGCTGCAGTTATCTGGAGGCTGCTCTAAAGGGGCCTCCATGTTCTAACACATTTAAATTGTAAACTTCTTTTTAACAATTGGGTTTAGATAGGTCTCAACCAAATTTAACATCTCGTATACTCTGTAACTTTCTGCATCTTCAGTCATTCTGTTTTCGGCTTGCAGCTTTTTACAGAGTTTACCGAGATCCGATCTTTCTTCCATTATGATCGCTTTGGCACTGAGGTTGGAGCCATACATTGAAATACCTTTAGGAAGGTGGTGAAGGTTATTACATACAAATCTGTACAATTTGTATACCGACTGCGCATCTCGTCTTGTAGATGCTGACTGAGGCAGAGTTGGTAGCTCAGTATCTTTATCATCTTTTGGTTTTAATACAGAGCTTGATGATGAACTGTGTATATCATACGAAGAGATATTCCGGGACTCTCTTGTATGACACGAAGAGTCTGGAATGAATGGTTTGGCGAGAGGGTTTAATGGCTGTGCCTGATGCCCTGTAGGTAAGGGTTTTAGAGGGATATACTTGTTTCCCAAAGCATTCATTATAGGTCACCAATATTCTCTATCATTTCTTGTTGAGACAATCACTTTATTAAGATCGTTCCATTGAAGTGCGATATAAGGCTTTGGTACAAGTAACCCCCATTCCCTCGCTCCATCGTGGCAATGAATGATCTGGTGTAAAAATAGAACACATTCACATTTATTCGCTGTTAGTACCATAGAATACCTGGCTTCTACAGATCTAGAGAATGATACTCAGGTTGTTTTCCAAAGCTTTGACAGCATTTGACATTTTTATTGAACAGGTTGTTCATTTGATAGGGGGCATGAAAGTTAACAAATAAAAAACTTTTGTCGTATTACTTATGATTATGCAGTACCAGTTGATTCTGAGTCCGTTCTGACTGGCGTGCAGGTGTTCTAAAACTTGAATAAAAAAACTGATCGTTAAACATAACCTGGTAGAGGAACTTTTTTATTGTCAGTTTGTCCAAATCAGAGATATCACGATGTCCGACCAACCTGTTTTCCTTGAAAATTCGAACATCACTTAATAATTTCAGTTTTTAAAACTGGATGAAAAAATTATTGCCAAGGGGTTATAATGGATTCTCTTCCGAATTTTTCAACGCATCCAGTACCTTCACAATATCCACATAAGACATCACCAACCCATGAAACAAGTTCACAGGAATCGAAAGTAGAAAAAGTTGAACCCAGTAAAGGATTACAATTATCAAGATATATGGAAGCATTTACTGCTGAAAATGTGAAAAAGATGTATCTTGAATCTCGAAGAGCTTCTTCTCTGGCCGTGAGGCCTGAGGGTGATCCTGCATCCAGTACGGGGAAAACTCGGAAAAGGCCCACAGAGAGCATGGATATCACTACTCCAGTAGATCGGAAAGTGTTAAAGGTGAGTGTTGATAAATTAGAATATCAACCTACTCACTTTAATATTGCTAACCAACACCCGAAGGATGAAAATGATGCGGCCGAAAGAAATAAAATACTTGGCTATCTGGATGGACGCTTGGATAGAGACAACCATGGTCCGCTGATCCAGCAGGGAAATAGTCTGCATGAGTTCTGCAGAGAATTCGATGAAAGCATAAAGGGTGTATTAGAATACCTGCAAAGCTTAGAGGATTTTAAAAATTTCAAAGATGATACAGGTTCCTTTATTGGTTTTGGTTTTTCTGAGTATTCAAATACTCAGGAAAAACATAACCCAAATATACAGTCTAAATCAGTTGCACGGTTTTCCACTCCTAAACACTTACAGAAATTACAGGAAAAAAATGAATTTTTACCAGTTTTCTCTGTTATTAAGGAGATTCATCCTGAACTTGATATTCTCATGGTTGACATACTCCGCCAAGATTTTAGAGAAGGGGGTAATGGAGCAACTGATTTTTCATGGCATCAAGATACAGCATCTTTAGATAACCCAGAAGGTCTGGATATAAAAAGGACATTTATTCTGAAACTGACTGAGGGCGAGTCTGCCATGCAGATTGCTGGCAAGCCGATAACTAATTATGGTAGAGGTGCTGGAAGCTGGATTGATTTTCATGCAGGAGCTTTTCACAGAAGTATTGTAGTAAAAGGTACTTGTCATTATAAAATTGTGTGTTTTCTTGGTAATAAACCAGACTCTGATATTGCTTCAGGTTCCCCCGGAGAATGTGCTGGTCATGCATTAAAACCGTCCCGAGACTCGGATGCCGTATCTGGCGATGGGGAGCGCTTTACTCTTTATCAAAGCTATAAACGGAGTGAGATTCAACATTTATCTGGTGATAGAGGCAAACCAGGTTCATGGCGAGAGGGTGTAAAACGTGTAGACCACGACTATTACCTGTTTGTTAACCTGAAAAAAGACGAAAAAGTTGATGACCGACTCCGATATAAAGACTATTTTGAAGACTCTTGCACATTTCACTGGCAGAGCCAGAATCAAACCTCCCATAGCTCTTCTGTTGGTCAACGCTTCATCAATCACAGAAGGGATGACTACAGTATTAATCTTTTTGTTCGGAAGAAAGTGAAGGATAGGAATGTTACTTTACCATTTATGTACATAGGAAAAGCTGATTATTTAAGTAGTACCGGTGGTAAACCAATGAATATCATCTGGAAATTGCATAACACTGTGCCTCCAGATATCTTTAAGAGTCTAACTCATAGTGAGTAGCACCCACATATTATTTAAAAAATCCAGTCTGATTTTTTGATTGATGAAAATTACATCAGTGTTAATGAGACTATCAAATAAAAAAACTTTGCCATGGGGATCATAGTAATAAGGGTTATCATGCTTACTGTGGGTGCCAAAGGCATACCAGAAATAAAATCTCTGACATCTTTTGGTGGTGCATAGGAATCCATACTGATGGATACCCGTTTTTCTTTTCTGTCAGGCTCACTTTCAACAACATGTTTTCCAGAATTCGCAGGATCATTAGGCGACGGTTTATCCAAGTGCCATTTGCCGATTTAACCACTTTCTTAACATCATTGATTGTTTCTACATTTCTAAGTAGCTGGCCACACACTGGGAGAGCACCATGCTGTGTTCTGCGAAAGTGTCCAGATTTGGTGTGTGTACAGGATCTGATGTTCCGTTCAGACAGCCTCTGTACTGATCCTTCTGCCAGAACCCCATAGTCTGACGCCGATGCTGGTCAGTAAGGAAGAAAACAATATTTGGGTTTTCTCTCCTTGCTGGCTGGTTCAGGTGCTTTTTGGACAATACTCGGGCTGGCCGACAGTCCGCCAGCTGCTGTTGCCAATCCAGCCGTTGCCAGCAAGGCGCCAGCTTTGAAAAAGTCCCTTCGATTGGCCATATAAAGAACCGGTAGACGCTGCAAGTAATGCGCAAAAATACTCAAGGAAGAATACTCAGACTTTGATAGCCGTCAATCTGAGGGTGTTTAATCTGAAAGTTTGTGTTTTGTTTCTCTTTCTTGTTGTTTGCTTTTTTGTTTCGATATTTTTCGTAATTCGATGGTCGTTGATTGGAGTCAATAAACGAAAATATTTACAAAGTAATATGAAAGTCTGTTAGAAAGACATGGGTGAGCGCAGTAAAAAAATGACCAATCGCAGAGATTTCCTTAAAAGAAGTGCTGCACTGGCCGCAGTAGCAGGTACGGCTTCCGTGTCCGGTATGCTTGCCGGCTGCAGTGGAACAAGCCAGACAGTAACCGCTGACAGTAAAGCAGGAACACCTGAACAGGAAAGCAAGCGTCCAAACATTGTCTTTTTCCTGGCTGACCAGCATCGCCGTCAGGCTTTAGGGCTTTGGCAAAAACCTCAGTACGCATCTTACCTGAATGGGGCTTCCGATCCGGTTCATACTCCAGTCATTGACCAGTTTGCTCAGCAGAGTCTGGTACTTTCCCAGTGCTGTTCATCCACTCCGGTCTGCAGTCCACACCGGGGCATGCTGTTCAGTGGTATGTTTCCTCACTCGAATGGAGTTCCATGGAACTGTCGTGTAGATCGTGACTGGGGACTGATTCGTGATACCGAGTCTCTGGCCAAGGTTCTGGGCAGAAACGGTTATTCCTGTGGTTACATTGGCAAATGGCATCTGGATAAACCAGAGCCCAATGATCCCGCCAACCCAGGTAAATATGTAGCGGAAAGCTCACCGAACTGGACTGGGCCTATTGAGCACAGCATGGATTCCTACACACCGCCAGAAGACCGTCAGGGTTTTGACTTCTGGTATGCCTATGGTACTGACGATGACCATGCCAATCCTCATTACTATGATAATGATGGTAAACGTCATGAGCCTTGTATCTGGGCAACCATCCATGAAACGGATGTTGCAATCGATTATCTGAAAAACACCAGTAACCAGCGTGATTCAGACAACCCATTCTGTCTGTTTGTCAGCACGCATCCTCCACACCCGGATTATGCGGATCTGGAAGACACTGACCCTGAGATGTATCACAAGCATTACTCTCCGGAAAAAGTGGCGAATGTGGACGATCTTCTCAACCGTCCTAACCGGCATAACGATCAGTTGCCCATGAAAATGGTTTACAGCAGCAATGAACAGCTGATGAAAGGTAAGCCGGGCAAAGGGCTGAGTACAGAGGTTGTTCGCTATTACTATTCCAGTATTTCCGGTGTAGACCGTCAGTTCGGCCGGTTGTTAAAGACGCTGGATGAGTTGGGTATGTCTGAAAATACCATCGTCGTTTACACCTCGGATCATGGTGAGATGATGGGCAGTCATGGCCTGATGTCCAAGAGTACCGCCTATGAAGAAGCGCTGGGTATCCCGATGATTGTCCGTTACCCAGAGACGATCAAGCCAGGCGTTAACGATGTATTGATGGGGTCTATGGACTTCATGCCTACGCTGCTTGGCCTTGCCGGTCTGAACAGCGAAATACCAACATCGGTTGATGGACAGGATCTGACGCCTCACTTACTGGGTACCGCTGCAAAGGAAAGCCGTCCAACATCGATTCCTTATCTTCTGCATACCGAACAGAAAGGCCTTCGCACAGATCGTTATACCTTTGTGATCAACAAGGAAGGTGAAGGGGTTCTGTTTGATAACAGCAGTGACCCATATCAAATGAACAATCTGTTTGGTTCGGAAAAAGAGGTAGTGAAGAAACTCGGCAAGGAACTTGGTCAATGGCTCCGCAAGGGCGATGACCTCTGGTTTCAGATGCGGATCAATAAAGACCTGATTGATTACGTTTGATAAGCAGTACCTGACCGGCATTCCCCGGTCAGGCTCCTTCCCTTTATGAGTATCCAGTGAATTACATGTACTTGAAGACATCTCTGGTCATTCTGACAGCCACAATCAGTCTGCTTTCTGGCTGCGCTACTGTAGAGGAAAGCAATAACCAGCTTTCGCCTGCATCATCTGTTCAGGCGACGGTCAATGAAGTGGTTGTCAGTACACCGGAGGAGTTGGTTAAAGCCATCAGCCGTCTTCGAAAAGGGGGAACCGTTCTTCTTGAGAGCGGGGATTACGCTGACTTGAACCTCCGCCTTTCCCGCGCTTACCGATCACAAAGCCCGTTGCTGATCAAGGCTAAGAAAGGTGGAAGTGTTTTTATCACCGGTGATACAGACATTCAGATTACCGGTAAGCATATTACGTTGTCCGGGCTTACCTTTGAGCGTGGTACCCGTTCAGGCAGTAAAGCCGAACTGATTTACATGGAGGGTGAACACAACCGTATTACCCAGAGCCTGTTCAGGGAGGTTGATGACCTGGAAGGTGTCTGGGTTCAGATGAATGGTCGCCATAACCGTATTGATCACAGCTGGTTCGAGGGTAAAACCAGCGGACAGAGTTACATCAATATGGATATTGAAGAGAATCGGCCTGTTTATCACCAGCTTGATCATAACTACTTTACCCGCCCTCCACTGGGTAAAAACGGCGGCTCTGCTTCCCGGGTAGGGCATGGCTCCATGTACCTGGACAATGCCCGCATCCTGTTTGAATACAACCTGTTTGATGATGAAAGTGGCGAGAGTGAAGTTATCTCAGCGAAAAGCAGTGAGAACATCTTCCGCTATAACACGTTCAAAAACTCCCGGGGGCATCTGAGTCTCCGCCAGGGTGAGCGGGCTCTGGTGTACGACAACTACTTTATTGGTACAGGTGAAGACAAGCATGGCGGTCTTTTTGTCAGGGGTGAAGGTCATGTGGTGTTTAATAACTATTTCCACAATCTGAATCCAAGACCCAGATATAAAGAAGAAGGTGCAGTCTCCTTTGGTGCTGCTACCGGAAGTTATGATGGCAGCCGTTCGGATAAAGGGCTGAATGGCCGTCACTTCCCCATTACCCGAAATATTCTATTCGCTAACAATACCATCATAGAGCCTGGAGACTTTGGCATTGTGATTGGTTCCCAGTTTGGCAGTCGTGATCGCACACTGATCCCCGATAGCCTTTATCTGCTAAACAATCAGCTGGCCGGTGCAAGACGACAGTCGGTCCTTCAACTCGACGGTGCGAAAGACATTGTCTGGCGGGCTAACTTCAGCAGTGATGCCATCAAGGGGCTTGAGGAGGAGGGTGTGGATTCCGTCCGAATAGTGGTTGCAGATGGCCCCTTTAAGCTGCCCATGCCCGTTGAAGCACAGCCAGGTGTCAGTGGTAAAGATCTCAGTGCTTACCTGAACAAACTGAACCTGGATATGACCTGGGAAGAAAACCGTCGCATTGTCGATCGTATCGTGAGTCACCCGGCAACAGCCGGCTTCTCAGTACCCAGAAGTCCTGAGAACCGTCCCGTTTATCCGCTTACTAAAAGCGATGTTGGGCCTCAATGGATGATTCATTGAGGTTCATGTAGTGCCTGGCTGTGAATCCTCACAGGCCAGGACGTTATAAAGTCAGTTCACAATAACAGCAGAACCGGCCCGGGTCCTTGTACAGCATTCAAGAAAGGAACCCAGGCTTTGAGCACAAGGCTCGTGGGAGTAAACATGAAAAGACCCGGAAGAATGACCCGTCTGGCCACCTCCATCTGTATGGTGACTGGCATGCTGGGAGGAATGTACAGCCTGAATGTTATGGCCAGCGGTGAGCTGACCAACAGCGAAAAGCTCAGGGCACAGATTGTTTCCTTTGAGGAAGCAAAGGTACCTGCGTGGGCAACGGCCAAATCCGGCAAGTTGAGCATGGACAGCCGTTATTACATCAATGGTCGCCAGGGCATGCGATGGGACTGGCAGCCGGGAGATGTACTGGAACTGAAACTGCCAGAGCCTTTCCGGGTTTATCCGAGAAAAGAGGCATCCGATGCCTATGGTCGTAATGCGATCTCTCTCTTCTCTGCATGGCTTCATAATGACCAGCCAATGGATGAGACCGTCCGTTTTGAGTTTGGTAATGGTAGCGGTACCAATGCCTCTTTTGAGATGAAACTGAACTTTGATGGCTGGCGCAGTCCGGGTCAGGGTTTTGACCGTGACATGAGTGGCAAGCCAGCCAGCACTATGGATACGGTGCGGATTATTGCGCCGAATACAGCCAAAGGTGGTACGTTCTATATTGATCGTCTGATGGTATCTATTGACGATGACCGTCGTCACTGGAGTGACTATCACACGACAACTGACAATAAAGTGCCGGAAATTGATTTTGGCATTCCTGATAACGTTCCGGCAGCAACTGCTGAGCAGCTGCAGGATATCCAAAAAATCAAAACTTCCCTTCAGAATTATTATGTTGGTCGCAGCAAGCTGACTGAAAAAAGCATCAACAAGGTTAGGGAAGATTTTGCTGATACTGAGCTTAAGCGTGAAGATGGCGTGTTGACCGGTCGCCATGTACTGACCGGGCAGCAGGTTAAAATCTACCAGCCAAAGCACCTTGATGCTGACGACAAGCTGCTGGTTAAGGATTACCTCATCTTCCGCCCTTATGCAGAATTGATGCTGAAGATTGGCCAGATTTATCACAAAACTGATGCTGCTGCTCTGAAGAAAGAGATGGCAGACAAGTTTGTGATGATGAGTGAGCACCTGTACAACCAGGGCTTCGTTGCCGGCAGTACGCTGGTGACCAGTCACCACTGGGGATACAGTGGTCGTGACTGGTATACCTCCATGTTTGTCATGGAAGATGTGCTGCGTGAAGCGGGTCTGCTTGATGATGCCTATGATGCGTTGATGTGGTATTCCCGTGAGTTTAAAGACAGCTTTGATATGGAGCTGAATAAAAAAAGCTCCAACCTGGACTACTTCAATACGCTGTCACGTCAGCACCTGATCATGGTGCTGCTGGAAGAAGACCCTGATCGTCGTGTTGCACTATTGAACAAATTCAGCGGCTTCATTTCCGGAGCCCTGGCTCAGACTCCGACTGGTGAATACGATGGTTTGCGTCCTGATGGCACCGCCTTCCGCCATCGTGGCAACTATCCGGGTTACTCTTTCCCTGCTTTTGTCGGCATGGCTCATGTTGCTGAATTGCTTTCTGGGACCGGGTTTGAACTCACACCTGAAGCCAGAAAGAATGTCAAAAATGCCTTTATGGCAGCCCGTAACTATGCCAACCCTCAGATTGGCATGGGTATCAGTGGTCGTCGTCCATTCAAGGGCAGCAACGTACACGGAATTAAAGAAATTTATCGCATGCTGGCTCTGGCCGGTAATGCTGAAACCGGTGAACCTCTGGATGCAGAGCTGGCCGCTACGTATCTGCGTCTGGCTGAGCTGGACGAAACCGCCAGCGTTTCCCTGTTTGGTGAAAAGGTGATGCCGGAAGCCATGCCCCAGGGACACTGGAGTTATAACTACGGTGCTTTTGGTGTTCACCGGTTTGGCGACAAGATGGTCACTCTCAAGGCCTTCAATAAATACGTCTGGTCATCCGAGATTTATCACAATGCCAACCGTTATGGTCGTTACCAGAGTCATGGCAGTGCCCAGATTATCCCGATGGGTGATCGGCCCGAGCTGAGCCGTGCGGATAAAGGGTTTGATGAGAATGGCTGGGACTGGAACCGTATGCCGGGTGCTACCACCATCCATCTGCCGCTGGAGAAGCTGGATAGCCCTAAGAAGCACACGCTGATGCTACGCTCGGAAGAGACCTTCAGTGGCAGTGGTAATCTGGACAACCGCTATGGTGCCATGGGCTTCAAGCTCGGCCCGGTTCAGGACCTCAAGAACATCGACAGTAGTTTCGAAATGCTCAAGTCCGTGACGGCTATTGATAACCGTCTGGTCATGGCGGGCAGTGATATCAGCAATGATACGGAAGATCATTCAACTGAAACCACACTGTTCCAGCACGCGATCAATGATCGTGTCCATGAGCTCTGGGTAAATGGACGACTGGTGAAAGATTTTCCATTCCAGGCAACTTTGGGTCAGGGTGACTGGCTGATGGATGGTCATGGTAACGGTTACCTGATTGTCAGTGACAGCAAGGTGGAAGTTCGTCGGCAGCATCAGAAATCCCGCCACAATGAGAACAAAAAGCCAACTGAAGGTGATTTCTCGGTGGCATGGGTAGACCACGGTGCAAATCCGGATGAAGCCGGCTACGAGTACATGGTCGTTCTGGATGCTACGCCTGAGAAAATGGCGTCGCTGGCCAAACAGGCCGATAGCGGTGAGCTGCCCTATAAGCACGAGCAGAAGCGGAACCTACACAAGACGTTTGATAAGGCTACCGGCATCTCCAGTTATGTCGCCTTCAGCTCAGCCCGTCCTAACGATGACTATGTTGTAGCGATTGGCACACCTTCCATTACCTTGTTGAAGGAGAATGGCAGTGGTCTGGATATCAGTGTTGCATCAACTGATATTAACCTGACCCGCGAAACGCACAGTGCGCCAGTCAAGGTTAACCTGACCGTAAAGGGGGCCTGGAAGACAGCAACTGAGATGGATAACGTTAAGGCGGTAGTCAAGGGCAGTCGTACGCAATTGGTCGTTACGGCGAAAGATGGTATTCCAGTTCAGTTCAAACTGACTCAGGGATAGTCCATTGTGTTGCAGGTTGGTGCTTCTGAAAGGGGGCATCAATCTGTCTGACAATAGAACAGTTTATGGCCATACTCAAAAAACACTTGCTGGCAGCAGTGATGAGCTGCTCCGTCCTGACGTCAGCTGCCGAACCATCAGACCTCCCTTCTTCCGCTTCCTCGAAACCGCCAAACTTTATTGTCATTCTGACTGACGATCAGGGCTATGCGGATGTCGGGTTTAACGGCAGTCAGGATATTGCTACTCCAAATATTGACCGGATAGCCGACGAAGGCACCCGGTTCACCAATGGCTATGTCACCTTTTCGGTGTGTGGTCCCAGCCGTGCCGGGCTATTGACCGGACGCTACCAGGACCGTTTTGGTTTTGGCCGTAACCCGGTGATTGACCCAGCTGATCCACGTGCGGGCCTGCCGGTATCGGAGAAAATGATCTCTGAAGTACTGCAGCCGGTAGGTTATACCTCGGCCATCATTGGTAAGTGGCATATGGGAGCACACCTGGTATTTCATCCCAATAAACGGGGTTTTGAATATTTTTATGGTTTTTTATCGGGCGGGCATCGTTACTTTCCTGAAGAGCTGACTGTCGACTCGATTGATGAAGCTGTGAAAGAGAATGCTTGGTATCGAACAAAGATCATGCAGAATAACCAGCGTATTGATATTGATGAGTACCTGACTGATGAGCTGTCCAACGAAGCGGTCAGCTTTATTGAACGGGAGCAGGATAATCCGTTTTTCCTGTACCTGGCCTACAATGCGCCTCATACGCCATTACAGGCGACAAGTGAGTATCTGAAACGGAATCGACACATCAGGGATAAAAATCGTCGTACCTATGCAGCCATGATAACAGCGGTGGACGACGGTGTTGGCCGGGTGCTTGATACGCTTGAACAGCTGGATATTGACGACAACACCCTGGTGTTTTTCCTGTCAGATAATGGCGGCTCGCGGAAAAATGCTTCAAAGAATGCACCGTTAAGAGGGAATAAAGGTGAGTACTTTGAAGGAGGAATTCATGTGCCGTTTGCCGTCAGCTGGCCGGGAGTGATCCCTTCCGGTGTTGATTATCATCATCCGGTCAGTTCTCTGGATATTATGGCGACATTGGCCAGTCTGGCTGATGCACCGATTTCCGAAGAGCGCCCATTGGACGGTGTTAATCTGATTCCGTATATCACAGGCAAATACAGCGGTTTGCCACACGAAGTACTATTCTGGCGAGGCTTTGACCAAGGCACTCTGGCGATGCGGCAGGGCGATTTAAAAGTGATGCATTCCAGGAAATACGGTGATCATCTGTATGACTTGAAAATGGACCCTGGTGAAAAGAATAATCTGGTTGAAGAAAATAAAGCGATGTTTTCCCGAAAAAAACAGCAAATGGAGGCATGGGCTGAAGAGCTGATCGATCCAGTGATTCGCCCTTTACGTGTTAATAAAAAAGAAAAAGGGTAGCGTTAAAAGAAGAGTTCTTATTCTTTGACTTGAATCAAAGACAGTTTTTATGTTTAAAAAAATAATCACTGTCTTTGATATCTATCACTGTTTTTATTATTGGGATATTGTTTTTATTGTTGACCAGAAAATATTGACAGCCTCTCTTTTTGATTCTCTTGATCGATAACAGACAATATCAAGAGGTATTTCAAACTTTTTTTCTCCAGGGAAAGCGGGAGTCAATATTCCTTTCTCCAACTCATCTTTAATGGCATGAGTCGGTGCCCAGGCAACACCTGCACCATTCACTGCCATTTTAATCAGGGATTCACTCAGGGTCGTTTCAAAAACCTGTTCAAATGTGAGTTTGTTTTCTTCCACTACTGAATTGACGACACCGTATAGGAAGGTCTGCTTTGAATAGGCAAGATAGGGTAGAGTCTTATAGTGGGAGATGTTTTTCCTGAGCTCCGGAGCTATAACGGGAATGATTCGAGTGGTAGAGACGAGCATGCGTTCCACCTTATCTTCAAGGATGTATGAGGGGCGCATGCCTTGGGTGTCATAGACAAATATAGTGTCGCAGGCGTTATCCAGCAATGCCTGAAAATGGTTGTCGATCCCCTGTATGGAAGGCGTCAGCGAAAAGTTCAGCCCCTCAAGCATCTTACCTGCCTTGTTAAACAGGTTTGGCAGAAGATTCAGTGCAAAGGAGTGCAGACAGACCACCCGTACAGAGTTATCCGTTCTGAGAGATGCCTGAGAAAAATCATTATTGGTTTCCCGTATGAGTTGCAGCATCTTTTCAACATAGGGAACAAACTTTTCACCATCCTCCGTCAGCTTTATTGGATAAGAAGTTCTGTCAAATAAAGGTACACCTACCCAGAGTTCCAATGCCTGGATACGTCGGCTGAAAGCGGATTGAGTCACATGTCTTGCTGTGGCTGCTGCCGAAAAGTTACCCAGCTCTTTCAGGCTTATAAAATCATCCAGCCATTTAAATTCCAGAGAAGACATTGAATCAATTACACCTATGTTTCCAATGAATAACATTATTCACAATTAGCAATGGAAAATAAAATACTTTTATAAAATGTAGGGGTATGCTCGATTTTATTATCAAACTGCTCATTAATTCTTACCTCTGCTTTTGATTATCAAAAGTGGTATCCACCTTTTATCAAGCCAAGAAATGTTATGTTTACCATTCTGAAAAATGCAAACCTCTATAAGCCAGAATATGCGGGTAAGGTCGATATCTTGCTTGGCCAGGGGAAGATTCTGGCAATAGAAACGGAACTGAGCATTACCGGTCTTGATACGTTAAAGGTTATTGATTGTAAGGGAAAGCCGGTAACCCCGGGTTTGATTGATCAGCACATTCATCTTACTGGAGGAGGTGGTGAAGCTGGCTTCAGTAGTCGTACACCTCAAGTAACGCTGACCAAACTGATAAAAGCCGGGACAACCACAACCGTTGGTGTACTGGGTACTGATGGCATCTCACGCTCACCAAAAGATTTGTATGCCAAGGCTGCGGCTCTGACAGCAGAAGGTATCACCGCTTACATGCACACGGGCTCCTACGAGGTGCCAACCAAAACAATTACCGGATCTATCCGTGATGACCTGACGTTTATTCCGGCCATTCTCGGGGTCAAGATCGCTCTGGCCGACCATCGAAGCTCTTTTCCAACCACTCAGGAACTGGCAAGAATCGTTTCTGATATTCGTATTGCCAGTCTACTGGCCGGTAAAAAAGGGGTGCTTCATATCCATATGGGGGGATTGCCACAGCCCTTTGGACAGGTTGATGAACTGATGGCTATGGGTATGCCTGTTCAGCACATCTCTCCGACACATGTTGCCCGTACAGAAAACCTTTTTGGTGAGGCGATCAAGTTTGCCCATAAGGGTGGCTTTATTGACATCACATCCGGCGGAAGCCGCTTTACCCCAGCGGAACAGGCTGTGAAGCTGGCCCTTGAATCCGGTGTATCCGCCAGCCAGATTACCATCAGCTCGGATGGTAACGGCAGCCTGCCAAAATTCAATGAGCGGGGGGAGATCAGTGGCCTTACCGCAGCTGCAGTGGACAGTAATCTTCTTTTATTACCACTGATGATTGATCAGGGCATCCGCCCGGACCAGGCCATTGCCATGATGACGGCCAATGTCGCCAGTTCCCTTGGCATCAACAAGGGACGCATTGAGGTTGGTCAGGATGCGGATATCTGTCTGTTTAATGACGATTTCACGCTAAACAGCGTCATCGCTAAAGGAAACGTGATGATGCACAACAATGAGCTGCTTGTTGCCGGCAACTTTGAAGAATAAATGGCAATGAGTGGCTGATGATTCGCTCTTTCCGGTAAGCGTTTCCTGTATCTGATTCTGCTACGGCTTTTGACGTCAAAAGCCGGGCTTTTTTACTGTCTGCTTTCCATCATTCCTGCGTGATAGCAGAGGGATAAGCGATAAAACATTCATAGTAATGGGGGATAATCTATGACGACGATGTTCAGTCTGGCCGTTATTTTTATTACGGGGTTCCTGATTTTCAGGAAATACAATCCACAGGCCGTACTTTTCTTTGGCGGCCTTCTGTTATTGATCGGTGCCATTGTTGGTGGAACCGGTGTCCCTCTGGTTGAATCTCAAAGCAGTGGCTCCATTCTTCTGGATCTGTTTACCTTTATCAAAGTGAAAATGAGTTCAACGGTTGCCGGGCTTGGCCTCTACATCATGGCGGTTGCGGGCTTTGCCAAGTACATGGATCACATCGGGGCGTCTCAGGTATTGGTTCAGGTTACTCTGAAACCATTGCAGAAATTTCAATCCCCCTACATGGTGCTGGCGCTGGGTTATCTGGCAGGTCAGTTACTCAATGTCTTTATTCCAAGTGCCGCGGGACTTGGTCTGCTTCTGATGGTTACGCTGTACCCAGTGCTGACAAAGCTGGGTGTGAGTAAGGTTTCCGCGGTCGCTGTTATTGCGACTTCTGCATGTCTGGACCTGGGGCCTGCCTCTGGTAACTCAGTCATGGCAGCTACTAACTCAGGCATGGATGTTACCGAATACTTTATGAACTACCAGTTCCTGGTGGGTGGTGTAACGGCGATTGCCATTGCCATTATGCATTTCTTCGTTCAGCGTTATTATGACGCCAAGGGTCATGGCGCTGAGTACTCACAGGATGTTGAAGTAGACGTTAAAGATAAAGAAGCACCTATCTGGTACTGCCTGCTGCCCCTAGTGCCACTGGTCCTGATTTTCACCTTCAGCAAGATGGTGGTTTCTTCGGTCAAAATTGATATTGCCACCGCGATGTTTCTTTCCGTGACCATTGCACTGCTTTGCGAAGTCATTCGCAAGGGAGCTAAAGATACTCTGGGCTCTCTGCTGGTGTACTTTGATGGCATGGGTAATGCGTTTGCCCGTGTTATTACCCTGATTGTGGCTGGCCAGGTATTTGCTCATGGCCTGAAAACCATTGGTATTCTGGATACCGCCATTAATGCGGCAACCTCAGCATCCATTCCTGTGGCTGTGCTGGTTGTCATTATGGTGGTTGTTATTGCCATGTTCTCTATTCTGATGGGTTCAGGTAATGCACCGTTCTTCAGCTTTGCTGCCCTGGTTCCGGATATTGCTGCCAAAGTGGGTGTTGGTCCTATTGCCATGCTGCTGCCAATGCAGCTGGGTTCTGGTATTGCACGCTCAATGTCACCTATTGCGGGCGTTATTATCGGTGTTGCCGGTATTGCTGGCGTCAGTCCTTTTGATATCGTCAAACGTACTGCTCCGGTGATGGTGGTTGCTCTGGTGGTATCTACCGGAATGTCCCTTCTACTCACCCTTTAATACAAGAATCCTTCTGGCTTCTTTCTTGCCGGCTGCGCTCACATCGCTTGTTGACGCGCAGCTACTGCAGGCCCTAATGCCATTCGTTTGAAACGGTATTCTTCCGATGATGATAAATAAGAACCTTATTGCCGGGATATCCAGAGAGATGGTTGACTATCGTCACGCCATTCACCGGTACCCAGAAGCAGGGTTTCAGGAGGTTCGTACTGCTGAACTGATTACCGGTGTTCTGAAAGAATCCGGGGCTACTATTACTGCCGGTTTTGGTAAGACCGGGCTGGTTGCCTCCTTTGAAGGTATGAACCCGGGACGGGAAATTCTGCTGCGCTGTGATATGGATGCCCTGCTTCTTGAAGAGGATACCGGGCTTCCATATGCCTCAGAAAATCCGGGCATCATGCACGGATGTGGTCATGATGGACATACTGCCATCATGCTTGGAGTTGCTTCTTACCTGGCAAAACATCGAGATTTCAGTGGCAAAGTTCACCTGCTTTTTCAGCCAGCAGAAGAAGGGCATGGCGGAGCACGCGAAGTCATGAAAAGTGGCCTTTTTGAACAATTTCCAAACATCGACTGTATCTATGGCATTCATAACTGGCCGGGGCTCGAGTCCGGGGCTATTGCCAGTCGTCCAGGCGCTCTGATGGCATGTGGAGGTTCCTGGAAAGTCATTATCAGGGGCTCTGGTGGTCACGGAGCCATGCCTCACCAGACAACTGATCCAACCATCGCCCTGGGTGCTGTTATTACCAGTATGCAAACCATCATCAGCCGGAATGTATCCCCGGTTGAGTCTGCGGTGCTGTCCATAGCGTATATCCATGCCGGTGATCCAAAAGTCAGGAATATTATCCCTGCTGATGTGATTCTGGGTGGCACCTGTCGTGCGTATGATAACGACATTCATTCCATGGTTTTCAAAAGGCTTGAAGAGGTAGCCCAAAAGGCGGCAGCAGTTTACGGTTGTGAGGCTGAGGTGGAGATAAAGTACGGCTATCCTGCTGTTGTGAACGATTTACAGAAGTTCAAAATTGCTGAAGAGGCAGCGAGGCTGACAGTCGGGGATCAATGGGATGGTGATATAAAGCCGGTCACTCCCTCTGAAGATTTTTCATTCTATCTGAATCACATTCCTGGAGTATTTGCTTTTATTGGCAACGGAGATTCTGCTCCTCTGCATACACCGAAATATGACTTTAATGATCAAATTATTCCTGTGGGTATGGAGTACTTTTTGAATATCATCAGCCTGGAATTGCAATAACCAGTTTGAGGATAGAACAGGGGGGGGTACCTGTTTCTTTTGTAGTGAGTTGCTCCCCAGCTATCGAAAGACTCCGGCCGGGGTATCAACTTTTTACTGCTTTTCCAGCCAGTTGGGCAATGCTCCCAACCGGTATTCCAGCTGCGCCAGAAACAGCGAATCCGGTAATACTGGCTGCCCATTGGACTCAACATAAGCCTGTGGCTCATCGGGCAGTGCCTTTTTATAGAGTTGTGGCTCTTTTCGGTTAATGTACCGGTAATAGTCCTGCTGACTGGCAAAGTGAACGGGTTTGCCATGCATTCCCACAACCACTGGCATAATCATGCGGCCAAATGCGGAAGGTCGCATAAACTCATAAGGCTCATCGCTGCTGTAGGCGACAGCGGTATTTTTTGGATTCCAGAACACCAGACCAGCCAGGTGGTTGGGCTGGTTTACCGTAGCACCACCCCAGCGACCATAAATCCAGCCACCCTCAGTGCGGTCAAACAGGTTGATCCGTGGCTGGGCTGCATGCAGGTCTGGAGAGGAGGTGCTTGAATACCAGGTGTCCAGGTGAACGTTGGAAGAGGAGTAGTGAGAAAAGCCCGGAGAGTGCCAGGTATCGGCTTCATCTCTGACATTCATGCTCAGATTGTTAAAAGAGCGCTGGAACTGCAGGGAAAGGTGTCCCGGATTCCCATGGAAGCTGATATCCATCACCGTAGAGTTCACGGTATCGGTCAGCTGCAGCCCCTGGTTAAAGTCCGTAAAGGTGACATTTTTCACCCAGCTGTTGGCGGATTTTCTGATCGTGATGAAACCCCATCCGCTGTCGTGTATGGCGGACTTATGATGTTTGAACTTCTCTTTCCAGTTCCCCCGGAAAGCCAGATTTTCCAGGCCAATCTCTTCGGTTCGGTCACTGCGGTAGACGGTCCATTTATCGCCGGGGTGAATATCCACCTGCACGGGAGCAGCCAGTATCAGAGTATTGCCATTGATCGCCGTGATCTGATGGATCTCCCGAAGCTCAAGACCCTGCTTCAGTTTCTTCATGCTGGGCTCAACACGGTAAGGCCCCATATGTTCTTGAATACGATCCGGTCTGGAAACGTTGGCAAATATTTCAATCCAGTCGCCTTCCTGAAGCCCTTCGGTTTTAGAAACCTGAATCTGCTTACTGGTGCCACCTTTTATAGGTTGTGTAATGGTACTAACCTTTTCGCGATGGCCGTCTCCCAGGGAAAAGAGTCTTGGAATGGAGTAGAGCTTCTTCGGATCCATCGGCAGATGAGGCTGATCCATATACAGTTCGGTTTCGCTGCCACAGCCCCTCAGAATAAAGTGGCTCTCCGTTACGGTAATGCTCTGGCTGGCCAGTGACTCCTTACTGTCGGGATCAATAAGAGCCATATCCGAAGACTCATTCATCCGGTAACGGCCTTTGGGAAACAGCAGTACGGCACCTTTTACACTGCCTTTCTGAATGGCTTTTTCGGCAACGGCAATGGCATCACGAACGGCGGCTTTATCGCTTTTACCATCATTGGGAATGGCGCCGTACTGGGTGACATCAAAAATGGTGTATCCGGTGGCGGGGTCAATAGTGGTTCCGGAGCTACAGCTGAATGCGTTGTTCAAAGTTGGCAGTGGCTGCTCACTTTGACGGTATCCAGCATAAGAAAAGTTGGTAACCACAGGCTGTGAAGCAGTGCTGAAGTCACTGGCCATCAAGTCTGAGTCTGGCGCCCGGGAATCCACCCAGGCCTGCCAGGTAGAAGACAGGTTTCCGGCTTTTGAGGTTGAATCTGACAGGTGTGCAGACGCTACGGCATGCCCGCACAGACTGATCATCAGCGTAGAGCCAATGGCCAGAGAGAGTACGTTGAGTTTCATAACTGGAGATGCCCAGAGTGGCTGCTCCGGCTGCAGTTAACAGCCGGAGTGAATTGGTTAGAATATTAAAGGGGTTATCCCTGCAAGTTGGCGTTAACGTTTCGGTAATACCAGAGCCAGGGGGTCCAGCTCAGGGACAGCTTTTCGGTCAGTGTTTTTTCGGCAATATCCATTACTTCATCACCAGCCCAGCCAAGGACGATATAAGGTCCAGCCCCTTTGTTCTTTCTGGCTTTGGAGGTTGAACCACTTTCACGAAAGTCGGCAATGCTGCCTTTGATAAATGCAGTGACCTCTTTGTCATTACTGGTCAGCATAATATCAAGAAAGGTATCTACAAATGGCTGCATCTTCTCGCGGGTCAGACCGTAAGGGTTGTCACCATCGTTGTAGAGTTTGGTAAGAATCTGCAGGTCCAGTCGTCCATGGCTGCTGTCTTCCTGCCGGCTGTCACGGTCCGCGGGTGCGTAATACCAGTAATAGTAGTTCTTGCCATTCTGGGTGTAGGTCTGGACATCTTCAAAGAAGAAGTCCAGCTGGCTTTGTACCATGGACTGATAGAAAGCGGCTTTGTCAGAGGTATCTCCCATCAACTGCCGTGTACGGGCAAGATCGTCCAGAACCTGCATCATGGCCAGTGATCGGTTGTAAGCCGGATAGCGACCTGCCAGATCCGGTTCAATATCTCTCATCTCTTTGGTGTCTGGGGTTCTCAGCAGATTGGTCTTGGCGTCGTACCAGTCCGGAAAAATAAAATCGTCCAGAGTATTCTCGATTTCCTGGAGATAGAATGCAGCTTTATCCCCATAAGTTTCGCCAGAGCCGGCCAGATACTGTTCGCCAAAGGGAACCTTCTTTTCCCACAGGGCTGGGGTTTCCATAATGATGCGCGCGTTCTCAGCAATGGGCTGGAGAATCATGGCGGTCATAATGGTATTGGTAAATGGCTGCTTTCTTCCTTTGGCAATGTATTGCTTACTGATGGTTGGCCAGACCAGTGCCCGTTTACCCGCGGTATAAACCACATCGCCTTTTTTCGGATCATTCCGGCGAGCCAGCAGCTCATCACTCATCCGCAGCGACTGGTCAAACAGTGACAGGTCACCCGTAGCCAGGTAAGCAGCGTTAACGCCCAGCATGGTTGGACCCTGTTTCCAGGACATCCGCTTTTTGTTGTTGTTGGCAAACGTTTTGAAATCAACAATCTGCTTCTTGTAGTCCGCAAGCTCTTTTGCCGGAGGTAATACTTTTTTCTCCAGTGGCGGTTTCACCCGGAAGACCTTGAAGTTGTCGATCTGCATATGACTCTTCCAGGTACGGAAACCAAAGTAGCCATCCAGGAAGGGTTGCTCATCCTTAACGTCATACACCAGCACTTCATCACGCCACATTTTCCAGCGAACACCATCGTGCACCAGCCGGATTTTCATGGGCGTATTGATCTTGTTCAGGTAAGGCTCACCACTGAGATCATACTCTGGCATAAGAGGACGGGTGCCGTCGCCCGGATAACGGCGCATACGGGTTGTCGTATTATCATTGGCGCCATAGCCAACGTAGTACAGGCTCATTCCGTCGTATTTGCGCATATAACCGCTGCGTTCTTCGCTTTTGGCAAAGAAGTCATCAGGTGATGAAGGGTCTGATGCCATCCAGAAAAAGTTCAGGTCGCTGCCACGGTCGTTAGGGCCACCAGCCATCACCATGGTGGCATCAAACTCCACCATCACCGGTGCCTGCAGTTTTTCCTTAAACCAGACCGTGGTACCGCCAGCATCATCAATGTCCATCTGACCATTGAGCTGGGAGGTTTTACTGCCGGGAATCTGTTCAATCACCCACTGATCCAGAGACTTTTCAAACTGGTCAGAATAGAGGTGCTCTGCCAGCGTCAGGTTTTCAGGCCGCTTTTCAGATAATTGTGCCTGAGCAGAGCCCGCAGTCATTACGAATGCGCTGCAGCCAATCAATAGTGCTTTTCTGATCGTTCTTTTACTCATGGCTTGGTTACGCCCTCGTTGTTCTCATCAACAGACCAGACTTTAAAATTACGGTAGCGGAATACACTCCATTCCATCTGTCTCAGGGCAATACGGCCAGCGCCATAAACTTTGCCATTGACGGAGCCATCATCAACCCAGTTAATGATTTCCCGGTCATCCACGTAAAAGACAATATGGTCTTTGTTTTTTACCAGAGTGATTTTATGAATATCGGTAGAGTCGTGTTTGATGCCCGTCGGGCCTTCTGATACGAGGTGTTTTCCGGTGTTTTTGCGCAGCCGGGTTACACCAAGCCTTGCTGCTTCTGGATTATGGGCATAATAAGAGATGTGATAATTGTTCAGTACATCATTGTTGTAGAACTTAAAGGTGCCATCCCGCTCTGGCAGTGATGGATCCATCACATCTTCACCGTCAGGGCCGGTGGCGGCAAAAAAGACAATGGTCAGGCCTGCTTCAATATTAAGGTTCTGCATTTCCCACTGGGCAACAAAGCTTTCAGGAAAGTGTTCGGGAGCCCAGAAAACATGTTGCCACTCTTCGTTGGGTGACCACATTCTCATCCACCCACCTTCAAAGGCAATTTCGCCCGGACCTTCCATGACCCAGTCTTTGACCGATTCTGAAGAGTCCATTCTGCTTTCATACAGCAGTTCACCTTTGCTGATACCAGGAATCGGCAGAGTATTGGCGTTAGCTTTGAAAGAGGAAACAAGGATAAGGGGCATGGCGACCAGCAGAGCGCTGGCCGTCCTGAATACCGTTTTAAGCTGTTTGTTCACGATGACGTCCTGAAAAGGCGGCTGGCTTTGCTGCAGAGAGAGAAAGCCAGCCCAAAGGTTGTGTTATTTCTTTAACTCAAACTCAATATTTCTTGCCTGCTCTGTCGTAATGGCAAGCAGGGTATTTCCGTTCTGGTATCCCTTGATCACGACATCATCAGGAAGGGAAGACGGCTGCCACTGGCCTTTAAGCTCCAGTGTCAGAGTGTGAGGAATCGAAGGTGCTTTGCGCCATGACCGTGAGTAAATGCTGACCTCCTTTTGCACACCCTGCTCATCGTACTGGCTTTCATCCCTGCCCTGGTAAAGGCGCAGGTCTGGGTCAACCAGGGTAAGCGACAGCTTGTTTTCATCGCTTTCGGTCATCAGCAGAACCGGCGTATCCACCGAAGCTACAACGCCTGCATCAACGGCGCCTGCACTGAACAGGGCGTAACCGGTCATGCCTGAAGCCTGGTCTTTTACCACATGGGCCTGATTGTCTTTCCGGATAACCTGGTAAGGCTTCAGTTCAGAAGACAGGCTGTTTTTGAACTGTGCTGCTTCTTCCACCGTGGTATTCACCAGCACTGCGTACTCATAACCGGCATTTTCAGGTGCTTTACCATGGCTTAACACGGCTGTGGCAAACTCACCATGGGTGACTTTGCTGTTTTTCTGGTGACGGGATTCCTGCTGTTGCTGCTCAATCAGGAGTGATTGGCCTTCTGGCAGGATATAAGCGTTGCTGTTTGGATCCATCAACAGTGTGCTGCTGGTGGCCAGTTGCTTTCTGTCGCCTGAAGCAAGCTTATTGCCATTGATGGTGGTGGCTTTGGCGTCAGGTCTGACAGCATGTTGGAACAGTGTTGTTTCCGTGTTGTGCTGATCATCGGCCGTTTTGATGCCACTGCCCAGGGCAACAATCCGGTCATCAAAGAAGAACACGGATTTATTGGCGCTGAAGCTGCCATCGTATTTCGGATGACCTTCAACAATGGTGGCAAAAAGCCCATTGTCGTTCATGGATAAAGCACCGTTAAAGCTCTGAGTCGATAACAGCATCTCTTCCAGACCACTGAAGGTGTCCACATTCAGCAGATCGGCATTCAGCTGATCGACAGGTAACTGAACGGCAGTGGTTCCCGGCCAGCGAGCCCAGTTCCAGCCATCGTGACTGAAGGCCCGGTTGTCAGGGTTTTCTGGCAGGATTTCCAGAATGCCGTAGTTGATGTAACGGCCATAGCGGTTGGCATTGGCATAGGTTTCATGACTGACCAGATAACGGCTGAAACCACGGGCTCCTGCTACCCAGCCATCACGGCGGTGGAGGGCAAGGCCTGCGTAGTTCATGGACCAGTTACCCACAGCTGGCTGGTTTGCCGAGATACCCATGCTATTAAACTTATCCACAAGTGCGGGGGCAGGGGAGTCCGTCAATCTCAGCCAGGTTGCGGCCATTTCCTGATCAATGGACTGCCCTCCATCCGGTGTGCCGGACAGTGCCATATAGAGGAAAGGATCGGTTTCCATGGACTCTTTGCCGGTCGGATGACGGCCAGCAATGGACATCAGTGTCTTGTTCTGATTGGCATAGACAGCAGTCATTAGTGTGGCGTTACGCAACAGGGCATGAGCTTCCTGGCTGATTGCATAGTCTGTACCACTCAGCATGTAAACGACTGGTGTCAGGCCTCTCAAGCCCCCCTTGCCATAAGCCGGGTAGTGCTGGGAGTGATGAAACATGGAACCATCTTCCTTGAAGCCACCCGCTGTTCCGGGAGAGGTCACCAGTGAATTCGAGAGCCATTGGCTTAACTGGCTCAGCCAGCGGGCCTGTTCATTGCTGTCGCTGATCAGCAGGATGCTCGCCAGGATTCCCTGAAGTTGGGTGTTCATGACATCAATGTTAAAGCTGTCAATCTGATCCGCTGGCTCGAAGATACGACCGGCACCGGCAAACCAGGATAGCATCTGCTGGGTACGCTCAAGACGGTTTCGCTCATTCAGTACGTCCTGCATCAGGAAGTGAGCCTTGAACAGGGGGCGCAGGGAGTAGCCAAAGTGATGAACGGTACCCAGGGAACTGCCATAGGCAAAACCCTGATCATCAAAGTAGTCGGCCAGGTTAATGAACATCGTGGCCAGTTCTTCCCTGGTGACTTCATTGTCGGTGCCGTGCCAGGCGGAAGCGATGTCCATCATCAGCTCACCATACGGCTTCAAGTCGGCATTCTTGAACAGCAGATCACTGGCCTGATCATCCAGTAAGCCTTTATTCACGCCTTTATCGAGGAAAATTTTCAGGCGGTTGGTGTTGTCCAGGGGGACACCAGTGACCTGACCATGTTCACGTTTGATCTGGTAGCCGTAATACTGGTCTCGAATGGCTTCCAGTTTTTTATCCGTTAATGGGCGAACCTCATCCATAAGCAGGGTATTAAACCTTTCGGAGATCACTGCTTCCGTGGATGCCGAGTTGGAAAGTGCGGCTTTTTTCGCCAGTTGATCAAAGCGGTACAGGCTCAGCCAGTGGCTGTTTGGAGCGCTGTCAGCCGCCAGGTTGACAAAGGGGAGCTGGTTATCACGGGTTGGCCAGCGTGGATCGACGGGAATGCTCAGCATCATCTGGTCAATGAAGAGGCGACCACTGGTAATGGCTTGTGGAGCAATCAGCGTGAGGCGATTCATGTGTTCGCTGGGCCTTCCTTCCATCTCCTCAAAGGGAACGATAGCGTGGCGCCAGCCGGTGAAATCCATCTTCATTTTGAAATGGGTGTTCACCTTGTCGTTTTCGCCAAACTGGAAGGTCAGATAGTCATTAATGGGCGTTTCACTGTATATCCAGACCAGGAAGGAGTGTCTGGACTGGTCAGCACCGTTGGGTTTGAAATGCTTGAAACCCACGGGCTGATTAAACGTCAGATGACTGCCATTGTTGAAGTCCCAACGCAGGGAGTGTTCTCCATCACGGAAGTGCTTCTGGGAGAGTTCAATGGTGGAGTGACTGTCTGTCGAGATGGACGTTGGTAAGCCACTTTCAAAAAAGTACATGGCTCCGCCAGGCTGGTGATCACTGACACCCTGGGCGGTATTGGTTTCTAATAACGAGCAGCCGCTCAACATAAGGGCTGCGCTGACAGCGGCGGTCAGCAGCTGTCGTTTTCCGGTAAGGGGGATTGCATTCATGAACTGCTTATTCACTGACATCAGGCTCCCTGTAAGTCTCTGGCAGCCTTGGCTTCGTTAATGGCTTTGCGTTTTTCGATGATAGCGTCCATGGCACTGCCACCGGTGTGGTTCGGATAGCCCGGCTTATGGCTGCGCCACTGGGGATCCACGGTGACCGACTGCTGATAGAAATTATCGTTAGTGGCGGCAACGTAGTTCTTGAAGCGCTCACGCATGTCGGCGAGAACCTCTGAATAGGCTGGATCATTGACCAAGCTGTAGTTTTCACCCGGGTCTTTTTTCAGATCAAACAGCTGCTCGTCGTTGTTTTCGCGATAAACGGTGTACTTGTAGTCTTTGGTTCGCAGCATGCGAGCGGGCATGTCGGTGGTTTCATTGCGTTCACTGAACCACTGGCTCACCACTTCCTGACGCCAGTCAGCGGGCTCGTCACCTTGTACCAGTGGCATCAGGCTGCGGCCATAAATACCTTCCGGTGCCTGCAGGCCGGCGTAGTCACAAAGGGTGGGAACGAGGTCGCATAGAGAACCAAGAGCATCGACGGACTTTCCTTTTGGAATACCGGGGCCTGCGAGAGCAAAAGGTACGTTACTGGTTTCTTCATAGAAGAAGGCGTGTTTAGTGACCAGACGGTGGCTGCCCATGGCGTCACCATGGTCACTGAAGAATACCACCAGGGTATTGTCAGCCTTGCCGGATTTTTCCAGGGCTTTCATTACCTGGCCAATGCAGGTGTCACCCATCCCGGTGTAGTGATAGTAGGCCTTCAGGTACTGTTGATAATTCTTATCGGTCCAGTGAGAAGCCTGTTTTACGCGGAAATGGTTACAGCACTGATAGGCGACACCTGCTGGAAGACTCTCCCAGTCCAGTACTTCAAAGTTATCGGGTAATTCAGGGAGTTCACCAATGCCGGGAATGTCGCCATGGGGGCCTTCAAAGGCACCGACCCAGCTGCAGATATTGTGGGGGTTGTTAAATTCAACGGCCAGCAGGAAAGGTTCTTCGCCAGGGTCCTGGAAAAATTCCAGGGCTTTCTGCAGGGCAAACAGGTCTTCCCGAGAGTCATAATCAACAGGGAAGGCTTCCGGTGCGGTGAGTGGCAGCTGCGTTTCCGGGGTTGCATCAAAACCTCTCAACGCGCCAAAGTCATGGCGTTTACCGTAGTGGACGCAGTTGTAACCGGCTTTGCTGAAGATATCGCCCAGTGTAGTCAGTTCAGTTGGAATATTGGCACTGTCATTACCGGTGACACCGGTGACCTGAGGGAGGTGGCCGGTCCAGAAACAGGCACGGGCTGGAGAGCAGAGTGGGTAAGGCGTATGAACCTGCTCAAAGCGGGTACCCGCATTGATGATCTTATCGATATGATCGGTTGGTGCTACCGGGTTGCCGTAAGCGCCGACGCCTTTTTTGGAAAGCTGGTCTGCAGTAATGATCAGGATATTGGTTTTTTCCGACACGGCTTTTGTCGGCTGACTGGTATTACAGCCGGTTAATGCCACTGCTGCGCCACTGGCGGCCAGCCCCTTAAGGAAGTGTCTGCGTGAAACCCGGGATTTGCTCATAATGATGTTCCTGCCCATGCCAGTAAACGCTGAATGCTGACTGAGGATTTTATGTTGTTTTGTAAAATCGAAAATTGATTTGGATTAAAAATGTAATCTTTTCGCTGATAAAGTCTTTCGATAATCTTTCGAATTTGACTTTGAACCACAAAGGTCACGAAGAGCACAAAGAGTTAAAAAGGATCTTTTCTTTGTGAGCTTTGTGGTCTCCATGGTTCAAAAGGTAAAAAAAGCCCCTGACCTGTGGTCAGGGGCTCAGGAGTATCAACGGGGATGTTGAATTAGAAGGCGTAGTTCATACGTGCCTGAAGCTGGGTGTCATGGCCGTCATCTACGAAGTCATGTTGCAGACCCAGGCCAAGGCTTAGACCACCGTCGATGGTGTAGTCAAAACCAGCTGCCAGGTTGAGCTGAATTTCAGTAGAGCCGGTGGCAGTAGTGATTTCACCAGCAACCGATGGGTCCAGAATGATAGAGCCAGAAATGTCATGGTTATCGGCATTAAAGTCATACCAGCCCATGGCGGTGAAATGAGGCGCCAGAATGCCGGGGCCTACTTCATAAGTGGTGCTCATATTGAAACCCGCGCCGAGCTTCACCTGCGTGACGCTCTGTCTGTCATAAGCAAGAGAGGCGACAGAACCGGACTCATCGTAAGCTTCGATGGACACATTGTTGAGCTCACCGGCAATGATTGGCTGAAGCAGCAGGTTATCGTAGGCCAGATCCAGACCAGCAGTTACACGCAGGCCGTAATGGAATGCCTTATATTCTGCATTAGCGCGAGTTTCGCCATCAAACCCTGTTGATTCGCCAATCGTACGGTAACTGTCGTAATAGTCGACGCCAGCATTCACAGAACCAGTTGCAAAGTAATTATCTTGATTCCACAGGCCATAAGCAGAGAACTGATAAGTATTTACTTCATGGTTAGTGTCATAAGTGATGGTATCGATATCCTGGTAGTTCTGGCTGAAAGAGAAGCCGGTGACCAGGTTTTCAGTCAGATCACCATCAATACCAAAGCTGAAGCCCATGCCCTGAACATCGTAGCCATCAATACGTCCGTCGACGTTTTTCTTGGCGTCGTTACCATGAACGCGCATCCAGAGTCCGCTGCTGGCTGCATTAACCGCATGGAACTGGTCTGCACGCAGGCTGTTCAAACGATTGTTAATAGCGTCAAATTGCTTGCTTTGAGCTCTCTGTGCAGCATGAAGTGTTGCACCACTACGGTCTGGGGTGAGCTCGCCGGCCAATAGAGCTGCCTGCTGGTCAGAGACTGCCAGAAGCTGCGCTAATTCTGCATGAGGGTCACTTGAAAAAGTAATTTGATCTGGTGTGGTTTCAGTATTATCTGCAACAATGCTGGCAAATGCGCCAATGATGGCTTGCTCGGTGACATCAGCACCATTGGCGGCAGCTGCTTCGGAAAGCTGTTCAGGGTGGAGTGTATCTTTGTAAGTTACCTCAACCTTAATGGTTTCACCTTCGCTCTCAATGACGTTTACATCATAAAGCCAGGTGTCCTGTACCATTTCATCTTCAAAGCCATTGACTTTATCTGCGGAAATGAGCGTGTGTTCACCGGCAATCTGCTCAAGGTCTCCGGTCACAATCAGCTGATTACTGCCACCAAAGTTTATGTCTCCATTGACGACCAGAACAGCTTCATCCTCTGCAAGAGATCCATCAATCTCCATTTCCAGGGTGGAGCGACTTTTCAGATCAAATTTACCATTGTTCTGGTTTTCAAGATCGGCTCCGTAGTCAACAACGTCAAAAACGATACTCTCATCCTGGGCTCTCAGCAGCATATAGCCATCAGACTGAATATTTACTTCTGCAGTATTTGCAATCAGCTTTCCATCAAAAATTGCTTTATCGACAGCTGATCCATAGAAAGCGACGTAACTGTTTTTGTTGTTTCCATCAATGTTGGTTTGGCCAGCCTCATTGTTCATGTAGATGTCGCCAATGACTTCACCACCCACATTCACACCATCAACCTTGTTACCAATCTTCAGTGCGTCAACATGATCACTGGTAGCTCCACGAATATCTACAGCAACTCTTCTGATAACGCCGTTATCGTCTACAAGACCACCAATAATCGTTCCATAGTTATTCATATAACTAATGGATCCACCATCTTCAACCAGAATGGCAGCCCCATTAGTTGCTTCGATTGTGCCGTAGTTGTGCAGAGCTTTTAATTTAGCGCCGACTTTAGCATGGATAGCGTGCTGAGAACCTTTGAGAAGGCCATGGTTGGTAATGTTATAACCACTGCTGCCAGCTTCTGAGGTGATTGCAGCTCCATTCAGGTTATTAATCTGCTGGAATTCACCAATAACAACGTCTCCGGTTGGGTTTGGAATTGGATCCAGGTCTTCGATAGGCTGGCTCGCTGATACTGATCCTGAAGCCATAACTGAAGAAATTGCCAGTGCCAGTAAGGTTTTTCTGCCTGCGTTCATTGTTCTCATGATATTTACTGCCTGATTGATATACCCATCGCCGTACGTTGACCGAGCCTGTTGTCATCTGTGTTTTCTGTGTGAGGCACTGGCCAGGGTCGACACTATCGCAGGAGATACTGATAGGATTTGAAAGAAAAAGTGTTGATCCAGATTAATAAATGTAAAGAAACTGAAGGTTTTTGAGAGGTGTTAATCTGTTTTTTCCTTGTTGAAACGATTTTTATGAATGTATTTGTAATATAAACGACAAGTTATGTTTATGTTATTGGATGAATTGTTTGAATAGTGATCAAAAAGTATCGGTTTCTGACAAAAGTCTGACAAATTCCTTACCCCGTTGACCGAAGTCAATATCAGGATCTTTCATCTGTCTTTCGTTTCTTCGAGAATACCCCTGAATAGAATGATCAAAGCAAGCTTATAAAAGCAATCGAGCAGCAGGCAGATTTCAGGATCATCAGGAGTAAGGTGGTAATGAGGAAGGCAGTAACCGGTTTTGGTGTGTTATTGATAGGGGGCACTCTTTCCTGTCAGGCTCTGGCAGCTGACTGGGAACAGATGGGGGATGAATTTTTCTCCGGTGCCAGTTCCGACGTTTACCTGGGTATGAACAGTAAGTTCCGGGAAAAGTACTACACCAAAGACGGTAATGGTGATCCACTGAATGACTATGAAAATAATGGTGAAGCCCAGCTGACCATGGGGGTCAACTTTATTTCCGGTTATATCGGTGACACCTTTGGTCTGGATCTCTCGGCCCTGAGTCGAAGTGAACTGTATAGCGAAACCGCCACCGGATATAGCCTGTATAACTATGGTATGAAAATCCTGAAGCAGACGGACTGTTACTACTATGGGAACAGTAACCAGTACCGCTGTGATGGGTTCTCCGGTGCTTCAGGTATTACCCAGATCAACTTTAAAATGAAAGCCGGTGAGGGTGATGAGCGGCTTAACTTCAATACTGGTCTTGGTTTTTATAACGGTGGGTTGATTTCTTCCAGTGATGAAGATGATGTAATTCCAACGTCGTACACTGGCTTTGAACTGGACGGCCGCTGGGGCAATACCCGGCTGGATTACGTCTTCGTAAATGGTGTGATGTCCAATGATGACTCTGGTGTTCAGGACATTATGGCGATGCCTAACTATGCCAGTCATTATGACTACAGCCAGCCTGAAGATATCGAAAAACGTAAAATTGACTTTGTTCACTCCATCGGCCTTAACCAGAAAATTGGTGGGTTGAATCTGGTTCTGGCGGCAGCCGATGCCAGAGACTATCTGCGTCGCTATCATGCAAGAACTGATTACACGCTGAAGTTTAACAAGCGTGACAATCTGATGTTCCGTGCCCAGTACTACCGTAATCATCAGTACGGTTCAGTCTGGGAGTGGGAAAAGACGGAAGGCTACCCAAGCAAGTATGCAGATCAGCCTGACCAGACTGAGTTGATGAACTATACCGTTGCCTGGACCCTGTCCCCATGGACCATTGCTTTCCACCATACCCGGATTGGTGACGGCGGTTTCAGTTACGGTTTTGGTAACGTGAAAGGTGTTCTGAAAAATGATACTGCGGGTAACTACGGCAGTATGAGAAGACCAAACGGTCAGGTCTGGGCTGTTGAAAATACTATGGACTTCCGTTATAGCCGCAACAAGTGGCTGAAGGGCTTAAAGTTCACTTACGGTTACCACCGCAGTAATTACCACAGTGATAACGTCCGTGATGGTGAGACATCTATTATCGGTGACACCTATGAAGATGAGCATGCTTTTACTGCCAGCTACCTGTTCCGCCATGGGACATTGAAAGGCTTGAGCTTTAACTTTAAGCAGGCATTCTACGATGATAAAGGACACAAGCAGAATGAGGGCAAGATCAACGACACCAAGTTTGATATCGCCTACAGCTTTCCTCTGAAGTAATACCAATTAAACTTTCTAAACCCGTAATGAGCATGAGGGACTGGAGTGTAAGACAAGGCGAAGTGACGAGTCATAGCCATAGCTATAGCGAGGAGCTTCAACACAGGATTACGCTTCAGGCCGTCAGCGCAATAGGGCGTTGGAAAGAGCAATTGGTATAACCCCCAAACTCCTGAGGTGTTGTGTTTGGAAACCGGCCATATGGCCGGTTTTTTTATTGGTGTTACTTAATTGCACCCCTGAAGCGCAAAGGATAGGCACCGGTGCTGTCAGGTTTGCCCAGGATAGCCAGGCCTTGTTTCATGGGATCAGGCAATGATGCATCCGGTGTCATTTTTCCGGTAAAGGTATAACGGCCATTAGTGCTGATTTGAAAATCACCGTAGCTGCTAATGATTGACGATTTCTGGCTGACTTTAGCGGTCAGGTCATTATTCTGACAGCTTAATTCTGCGGTTGAGTTCCCGAGATCGAACTGGCCAAAGGGCGAGACTAACCCGCTGTTTGTAAGTTCTGCGTTACCATCAATAGCCAGGCACCCTTTGTCGTTGACAATCAGTTCATCCAGTTCCAGAAAAACATTTCCTTTCACTTCTCCGGGAACTTTACCCCCTGTTGCTGCAACGAGCCAATGTGCGGTGGTATCCAGTTCGACATTATTCAATGTCAGCGTCTGGCGATTAACCACAACAGCTCCCAGGCCTTCAACAGGGGATGCCGCATTGCCCAGCTCTACAGAAACCTGAACTTCACCTTTCAGGAGGGAGGCTGGTTCAATCTGCCACCGGATGGATGGCAGTGACAGCGGTTTTCGTGACATTGTCAGCGTTACACTTTCAGCGGCTCCAGACCATGGAGTGCCAGTAATTCCGGTCATTTTGACGGGCAGTTTTTCTGTTGGCAGGTAGTGCCACACTCTTTCTGCTGGCATATTGGCGATCAGAAAGCCGCTGTAGCTGACCAGACCAACCGTTGACAGCAGTATGACCTTGCCGATTTTTCCCTGTTTCATATTCTATTCAACCACGTTCAAGCTGCAGTCGGCGCACTTCGACAAAACCACTGGTATCCGTAGATTCCAACTGGATGTTTTTAACCTTGATCCGGTGCTGCTGCTCCAGTGTGGTCAGCCAGCTCATCAGTTTATCGAAACGGGTATTGGCCAGATCAACATCCAGCGTTTCACCCCGGCTCTGCACCCGCTGGATAACCAGTTGATATCTGCCTGCCAGCTGGTGGACCGTCTGGTCCATGGGCATATTGCTGACAGGGCGGGCGGTGGCACCTGCAGCTTTCAGTCTGAGAATCTGTTCAGCCTGCTGTTGTATCTGCGTCAGTTGTGCGCGGCTGGCCGCCACTTTCTTCTCTGCCAGTGCCTGTTGATCCGAAAGCGGTGTAATAATCCCCTGCCAGATCAGCCAGGTAAACAGTGTGATCAGTGCTGTGGCGGTGAGCCACTGTTCACGCTGGGAGAGTTGCCGCCAGCGACCAGCCATGCTTTGCCAGAAGGGCTTTACGCTTTCAAAGGTATTGGTAAGGACGCTCATCAGGACACACCTCCTGAAATGACCAGCATGCCAGTCACTTTGTCTCCGGTACGCTCAAGGGCTTCTATGGCAATTGTTAACCCTTTATCACTGCCCCGATTAAGCTCTTTCTCAAACTGTTCCCGGAAGCGTGTGAAAAGCTCGAAGTCACTGGCCTGTGCCTGAATACGAAGGCTTTGTCGTGCACCATCCCTGTCGTTTACAGAGAAAGCCATTGAATTGGCCTTTAATTCAGGGAATGTATTCAGCACCGGGGTAATCCGAGCCAGCATGGTCAGCATGCTCTTTGATGATTCTTCCGGTTGCTGTAATGCTGCCAGCTTCTGCCGCATCTGGGATTGTAATCTGACAACCCGTTCGCCCGGAAAGAGTTGCTGGTAAATACCATTGGCCTGCTGTTGATAAGAAGCCGCGGTTTGCTCCAGTTGATGGGTATCCAGCACTGAATTTACGGTTAGCATGATGAAAAGCAGGCTGGCCATCAGTGCGCTTGACCACCAGGGAAGTAGCCGTTGGTGCCAGGGCGAGGCAGGCTGCCACTGCCCCTGCAGCAGGTTGAGCTGTGTATTACTGGCTTGGGGAGCAAGCAGAGTTAATGGCGATGCAGAATGCAGCTCGGCTTCTGAAAACTCCAGTTCAGGCTGTTCCTTTTTAAGCCCCTCCATAAACAGGGTTAACCACTGTGATTCACAGGCGGCTATCTGCCACTGGCCATATCGGGCAATGATCAGGTCATCAATGGTTAATAAACGGCACTGGTTTTCTTCGACAGGGAGCATCAGGGCATCGGGTACCCAGCGTTTCGATATCACCCCGGCATCCATCAGCCAGCCTTGCCACTGTGCCATGTCTGCCTGTTGCATGACTGCCAGATGAGCCTGGTTGTCCCCGTGGTGCAGGATGGCAAAATGCAGGTCTTCAACATCATCGCTCAGCTCTTCTTCCAGTCGCCAGGGAAGAGACTGTCGAACGGCAGGTGTCAGCCGTCCCTGCAGACTCAGCGTATGGAGTGTCACTCGGGCTGCAGGCACCAGAACCGTAGCAGTCATTGCTGCAATGGGTTGACCGGATAACATTCCGCTGGTTACCGTGGTGTCGGCATATTCTGCAATAAAATCGGATGCTGTTGGCCAGGAGCCATTGGCAATACATTGCTCTTCATTCGATGTTTCAGTCGAGAAAAGCAGCCAGTAAACCGGTTGATCGGGATGTTCAGGTAGTCTCAATAGCAGGTGAGGATTCATTACACTCCTCCAAATTTACGGCGAATGACCGTTAGTTGGTTGTCTTTGGAGCGAGCCAGAAGGCTATTCAGTCTGACTTCGCTTTCGCCGTAATTGGCTGTTGCACGCATTTCAAAATAGTGGCTGACGATGGTCAGGCGTTTGCCTACCCCCGTGCTGCTGAAATTGGCCAGTAACGGTTGGCTGGTAAAATCAGCCACCTCATCCCATCCTTCCCGTGGCCTGGTTTCCAGAATGCTACGCGCCTGGTCAACGGGCAGCTGATCAATATAGAGAGCCGCCAGAATCTCGGGCTGGTCAACAGGGATGGTATTCACGTTGATAGCCAGCTCAGCCATGGGGAGAGTACAGAGGTAAGGCATGACTTGTTGAGCAACCGCTTTTGATACTCCGGCCACGGCGCGCCATTCACTGATATCCCGCATCAGGGTTTTGCCACTGAGATAGGGAAGTGGCTGGGCAAGGTAATCCGTATCGCTTTCACCCTGGCGAAGGTCTTCACTGCTGACCCAGTTACGGGTTGCCTGGGTAATCCTGTCGGACTCCCATTGAGGAATGTCCAGGTATTGAAGAAGGGCAGAAAATGCCTGACTTTCAGGTGTTTTCTGATACGTATCGCTCCCTTCTGCGGCCGGCTTTGCCAGGGCATTGATGTTAAAACAGGACTGAGCGTCTTTCAGTTGACCGGCAATGTGGCCACCTTCCACCGGCAATACGACATTGGCAGTGGCCCAGTACTGCCCAAGATGGGTGATGTCCGGATCATCTTTGAAATTCTGTTTTAGCGTTTTGATTGCCAGGCTTTCTCCGGAAAAGGCATACCAGCGTGCCTGCTCCCGCTGCTGAATGGACTGAGTTCTGGTTAACTGGGTGCGAAAGGAGAGTGTTAACTCATTGGCCAGTAGAACCAGCAGGGTCAGCATCAGTAATACGCTAAGCAGGGCAATGCCCTGCTGGCGAACCGTTAAAGAGCGCTTATGAACTCTTCGCGATGAATGATATTTGAACCCCATCATGATGCAGACTGCCAGGGTGACGGCAGTATATAACGTCGCTCTATACGGCCAAAGTCGTTCATATCAAACTCAATTTTTAACCCTTCTGGCAGAGTGCCTTCAGCGGGTAAAGACTCCAGCCACTGGCCATTGATGTAAAAGCTGAACTTCAGTGAGTTGATATCGGTTAATAAGGTCTGGGTTACCGGCTCGACATTGATTGAGGCAGGGTCGAGGACATGATGATACTGGCGCTCCAGACGGTTATTCCGGAGGCGGTAAAATACCCGCTGCAGTTCTGGTCTGGGTAAACGGTAGTCCGGGTTGTGCCAGCTATGGCGAACCAGTGCCAGCGCTTCATCGTCACTGTCCAGCATCTGTGAGTCGCTGAACAGGCTTTGTTCTGTGACGCTGCCATCAACCCGGGTTCCCCGGTCGGCAATCTGTTGCAGGTCCTGATCAATCAGCAGCAGCGTATATTGCAGCTGCCGCAGGCGCTCATTTTTATTAAGCACAACATTATGGGCGGTCATTACGCCTTGAAAAATCTGCCAGGCACTGAGGCTGATGATGCTGAAAATAGCGATGGCCGCCAGCATTTCCAGCAGGGTAAAACCCGTTTGCTTTTGTTTGATCTGCATCATCCCTGTTTGACCATATAGCTTCTCAGCGTCGCCAGTATGGGACTCTTCTCATCCTGTTCGCTTCGCACTTCAACATCAATCGCCCGGAAATCATCATCGGCGGTTTTGATGCTGCGAAAGCGGGCAAACCATTGCTGCCCGGCCAGCTCATGCTCTGCCCGTTGCCAGCTGAGTGTCGGCAACTGTTTTTGCAGATGAATTTCCGTCATCTGATTATCAGCCACGAGTCGAGCCAGAGTGCGTTGTTCCAGTATTGGCGTGTTACGCACACTTTCGCCACTCATGGACAATACCGACATGCCAGCAATGGCGAGCAACGCAAGAGCCAGCAGTACTTCCAGTAAAGTAAAACCCTGTTCAGCAGAGACTCTGGAGGGCGTCATCTTTTGACTCCTTCCGCCAGGGCAATTTCACCATGCTCTTTCAGGTTGATGGAGAGTGCATGCCTGGGGGCATCAGCAGAAAAGAGCCTTAACTCTGCCGGTGAAATCTCTCCGGAGGTCCAGAAAAACAGGTCTGGTTCAGCCTCATGTTCGGAGTCTGAAGAAGCCTCTTCATCAGAAGCGTCAAAGGTAAAACCGTTATCCTGCTCCAGGTCCAGGGTGTCTCGCCATACAGACTCTCCTGGCAAAATGGTAAACCGAAGAGACTCATTCAGTGCTACCGGTGAGAGCATTCGGTCTCCGCTGACGGGCTGCCATTTCCCCTGCTTATAAACCAGAAATCGATAGCCTTCTGTCGTCTGCTGCAGGCCCATATCCATGCCATGGAGCAGTGCTTTTTCCTGTGAGGTTTGAGCCAGCATGATCATCCGCCGGGCCTCTTTCTGCATGAGTGCACCGCTGTCATCAGGCATAATGGAAGGCAGAATGGCGGATATGGCTAACCCCAGCAGTACCATTACCAGCATGATTTCCAGCAGTGTGAAACCGTGCTGGTTTACTCTCTGTCCCGCTTCGGACTGTGCAACGTCGTTAGGCATTGAGCGTGGTTAACTATCCAGGTTCCAGTTGCCGGTATCGTCATCGGTGCCTGGCTGACCATCAGGGCCGGCGGAGAAGATATCCACAGGACCGTGTTCACCTGGGCTGAGCATCAGGTACTCGTTACCCCATGGGTCTTTTGGCAGGCGGCGAATGTAACCGTTGTCACGGTAGGATCGTGGCTCAGGGCTTCCAGAGGGTTTGCTGACCAGTGCTTCCAGCCCCTGCTGGGTAGAGGGGTAGACATTATTTTCCAGTTTGTACATGTCCAGGGCATTTTCCAGGGCAACGATATCACTCACGGCTTTCTGCAGATCGGCCTTATCTTTATTGCCGATAATATTAGGGGCGACCATACTGGCCAGTACGCCAAGAATGACAATCACCACCATGATTTCCAGCAGGGTGAAACCTGACTGCTTCTGTCTTCTATTAATAAGGCTCATTGGGTTTTCCTAATGGTCTAATACTGTTTTTTACCACAAAGTGTCGATAGGGCAGGAGCACTTATCGACACGTTGCTGTTCAAATCAATCAACCGCCAACCAGTGAGTTCAGGTCCAGCATTGGTGTCAAAATGGCCATGACGATAAAAAGCACGACACCTGCCATGGTAACGATCAGCAGTGGGCCAAAGATGCCCAGCGCTATATTCACCTGGGACTCAAATTGCTGGTCCTGGTTGTCTGCAGCCCTGGCCAGCATGCCGGTCAGCTCACCAGACTTTTCACCACTGGCAATGATGTAAAGCATCATGGGGGAGAAAAGTTCGGTCTGCTCCAGTGACTGCCAGAGGGAAGAACCTTCCCTTACTCTCTCCGCAGCTTTGATCAATGACTCCTGCATGTGTTGATTCACCAGCACCTTTGACGCAATCCCCATACCTTCCAGTAATGGCACGGTGCTGCTGGTCAGTATGCTCAGGGTTCTGGCAAAACGGGCACAGTCAACTCCGCTGAGGACGCTGCCGATCAGTGGCAGTTTTAGTAGCCAGCGGTCGTGAATCAGTCGGCAGCTTCGGCTTCGCTGCAAAATTTGATGACGTATCACCAGGGCAACCAGCAGGGCAATGGCAATGGTTGGTCCATAAGCACGAACAAAGTCACTGATGCTGATCAGAGCGAGTGTCATGGCGGGGAGCTGCTCACCCATATGGGCGAACTGTTCAACAACAGTGGGAACGACAGTCACCAGCAATGCTGCCACTACACCAATGGCAACCAGTGTCAGGATGGCCGGGTAGATCATTGCCTGAATCAGCTGCCCTTTGATTTTCTGACGGTGCTCGGTAAAGTCGGCAAGCCTTTCCAGTACACCATCCAGGTGGCCTGATTTTTCACCGGCTGCCACCATGGAACGATACAGCCGGTCGAAGGTTTTCGGGTAGCAGGCCAGACTGTCGGCCAGAGATTGTCCTTCAAGAATTTTTGAGCGAACGGTGGTGATGATTGATTTCAGATGCGGTTTGCGCAGCTGTCTTACCAGTGCCTGCAGGCACTCTTCCAGGGGAATGCCCGCAGCAACCAGGGTCGCCAGTTGCCGTGTCAGTAGAGCCAATTCTGCATCGGAAGCCTGTTTTTGGATCAGTCTGAAACCCTCAAACAAGGAGCCACTGTTATGCTTGGTTTCAGTATTTCCTTTTTCAGATGCTTCATTGACGGCAATGGCGTTCAGCCCAGAAACCCGAAGCTTTTGCCGGACCTGACGAGGCGAGTCGGCTTCTATTACGCCCTTACTTTTTTTCCCTTTAGCATCCAGGGCTTCGTAAGCAAATACGCTCATGCGCTTTTATTCCCTGGTGACACGCATCACCTCTTCCAGAGTGGTGATACCGCTTAGGATTTTTCTGAAGCCATCCGTTTGAATGCTATTCGACGAATGACGTATTTCCTGTTCAATGGCCTGCTCACCAGCACCATCATGAATCAGCCGGCGTACCTGGTCATTGACCAGAAACAGTTCATGGATACCGGTTCGGCCACGGTAGCCAGTGTTATGACATTCCTCACAACCGGTGGAATGCCACAGCGGGTGGTCGGATGAAAGCCCCATCAGGCTGATTTCAAGTTCGGTGGCAGGGCGCTGCTGTCGGCAGTCCGGACAGAGCGTTCTGACCAGACGCTGAGCCAGTACTCCCAGCAGGCTTGAGGCCAGCAGAAAGGGCTCAACTCCCATATCTCTGAGACGGGTGACGGCACCAACAGCGGTATTTGTGTGCAGTGTGCTGAGTACCAGGTGACCGGTTAAGGATGCCTGTACAGCTATTTCAGCAGTTTCCAGATCGCGGATTTCACCGATCATCACCACATCCGGGTCCTGTCGAAGAATCGCGCGCAGCCCCCGGGCAAAGGTCATATCCACCTTTGGGTTAACCTGGGTCTGGCCAATGCCCTCCAGGTCGTATTCCACCGGGTCTTCAACTGTCAGAATATTGCGCTCACTGTTGTTGATGGCACTCAGCCCGGCATAGAGCGTTGTACTCTTACCGGAACCGGTAGGGCCGGTAACCAGAAGAATGCCATGAGGCTTATGCAGCTGCTCTCGAAACTGTTCGCAAAGTAGTCCTTCCATGCCAAGGCTGGCCAGATCCAGCTGGACACTGTTGCGATCCAGCAGACGCATAATACCAATTGAATTTTCTAACTACTGTATAACTGCCCAATCACGGGAGCACAGACTGAACAGTCGACCAGCTTCGCTGCAAAGGTTATTCCAAGCTTCACAGCAACAATCTACAATATTTTCATAACCTGAAAATGCTTTGTTTGATAAGTCATGCTCCCGCATCCACTCCCATAGCCTTTCTGAGCTGTTTAACTCCGGTGCGAATGGT
>NZ_LUKQ02000239.1 GCF_001647025.1 Endozoicomonas atrinae | reverse complement strand
TCATCCTGAGTTTTAATCTGACTGGCTATTTGATCTACCAGTTTTTCGTTGATTTCAACGCTCATTGTTATTCTCCATTTTGGAGTATTAACGACAAGCGTTTACACAATTTAAATTACATTCCCGTTTCAAAATTTTATTGTTGTTGCCTGTCTCATCTTCGTAGCCTTTGTGTCACCTCCCCCGCGACGCAAAGACCTTTAACTGGAGAAATCCCCCTTCTCTTTCCTCCACCAGGCGTAAGCCATAATACGTATTGTTTTTTTCTACCATATTGACCTGCATCAACATTACATCATCTTGACAATAGCTATTGTTAATTACTTTCCATAGAGGCAGGTCTTGTATCCCTTGGTGCGCAACTGCTGGAATAAAATCGTTCAACCATGCAATGACTATCATGATCGCTACTCACGCTGACTACTTGTCACTGCCCATGTACTTTTACTCATTTATCATCAGGTGGACTTCTTGGCAGAAAGCTGCAGCTTCGGGTTAAACTCCACTTTTTATCGAGTTAATGATGCATGGCCCTGAAAGCAACTATCTACAAAGCAGCTGTTAACATAGCGGACATGAACCGCCACTATTATGCCGACCATGATTTAACCCTTGCTCGACACCCATCTGAAAATGATGAACGGGCAATGTTGAGACTCATGGTCTGGTTCCTCCATGCATCAGTGGAGCTTCAGTTTACCAGAGGCATCAGTACTGATGATGAACCTGATATCTGGCAGAAAAATCTCAGTGGTGAAATTGAAAGCTGGATAGAGCTTGGACAGCCGGATGAAAAGCGCCTCAGGAAAGCCTGTGGACGGGCCAAACAGGTTTATATCTATAACTATGGTGGGCGAAATTCCGATATCTGGTGGCAGCAGTATCAGGATAAAGTGAAACGATTTGACAATTTGTATATTTTTCGAATTCCTGCAGAAGGTAACGACTTGACCCGGCTGGTTGACAAAACCATGAAGCTACACTGTTTCATACAGGATCAACAGGTCACTGTTGGCAGCGATTCTGACAGTATCTCCGTCGAGATCTCACAGCGTTTTCCGGATCATTGATCCTTAGAGTTAGCGATTGGTTAACGACCTGAGTGATGACTATCCTGAATGGTTAACGCCCCCTCCATAGTAAGGGGGTTCAATTCCTGACCAGTGGTATCATCATGCGTCACAACCTCTATGCCTTTCCTCATAAAGGCCTTCGGCAAGGTCTGACCAGTCTTCTATCAAGCCTGGACACAACGGATGCAGAAGATCAATGCGCCGTCCATATGTTGAAAGAACAGGCCTCTGAACTGGCTTTTATGGTGAAAAACCACTCTCATTCTGAAAATGAAGTACTCATGGTTTCCCTTGCTGAAAAAATGGGAAAAAGCTTAGAGACAGAGCGTGATGTTGAAGAGCATGAGAAACTGGATAAACAGATAACCGCTCTGTCAGAACAGTTATCTGAGTTATCCGTAGCACCGTCTGAGGAGAATCTCCAGTACATCAGACAACAGGCGAACCTGTTGATTCCCGATCTATTGAAGCACATGCAATTAGAGGAAACCCGGTTTCTGCCGCTGTTCTGGCAGTATTTCTCTGACACGGAGTTAAACCAGCTTCATGATCAGGTAATGGCGAGCATGACCCCTGAGCAGATCGTTTTGTGGCTTAAATATATCGTGCCAGCTCTGACGCCAAGCGAAAGAACCGGCTTGGTCACACTTCTAAAGAAGAATGTCCCATCGGATATTTTTAATCAGCTGATGGACGTAGCAGAACAGACATTGGATCCGGAAGAGTTCGTGCGCATCAGCCATATTTGAGTCAATCTTCATTCGGACTTTAATTTAAAGGCACAATTTCAAGCCAGAAAGATGGCTTTGGTCCTGGATCCAGCGAACTGTCATGAGTGCCAATGGAAATATTGAAGCGTAGTCGTGACTCGCTGATCCCCTGTTCCTTTAAATATTGCACAATTGTATTTTGCAGCACTTGCATTTTGTTCTGCCACGTATCCAGCTCTACCAGGGTATCGGGCACCGTGCTGTGAATGATAAGCAGTGCATTCATGGATGAATCAGAGTTCATGTTTGCTGCAAATGACGTCAGATCAGAGCTCTTTTCAATGTCTGATTTACCGGAAGCAAGTCTCAGGAAACTACTGCCGCTACTCTGTTCCGCAGTACTTTCCATCTCATAGTCATAAGGCTTAAAGACATCCAACAAGGTATAAATACGGCCATTCCCGCGTCTAATTGCGTAGACCGCATAAAAAATGTTCTGCTTTTTCCCAATATAAAAAGCCTGTTCTTTATCCTGACCATAGAGCGTTGAAATGTCGAAGATATCATTAGCCCAGAAATTACTGGCACCACAGGAAAAACTGCGACATTCGAACAACGTCTCAACACCCTCTGCCCGCAACATGCTGACATAAAACTCATAGCCCTGGTTACTGCTGTGACCGGGAGGCAGAAAGTAGAGGTGCCTGATCAGGTGCCCATCAAGCCACTTAGCACCGTCAGAGGTAACAACGCCGTTTACCCGCTTCATCCGATGGGTAATGATCGGATGATTCTGGCGACTCTCATTGACGGAAAGCTCAGTACGGGCATTAGGATACGCTGGAAGTTCCAATGCATTAGTCGAAGGAACAATGACCAGGCAAAGGAAGGCACTGATAATTTTGTTGGTAGTGGTTAAATAGCGCGATTGAAGAGTCTTCAGTAGACCCAGGATATCTACAGTCACTTTATTCATGAAATACAATCCAAGGCTTCCCCCATCGACGCTTCAGACTATCATAATTTTCGGCCTAAAACAGAGTTAACTATATCGGCAATAGCTTCCACCTGATCATCCATATGAAGATGATGATTGCCTCTCATCGGGTGAAAATGAATATTGGGAAGCTGCTCATGATACTGGGTAATAGCATCACTGATCGCACCACTGTCAACATAGACCATATGGGCAGGACAGGTCATCTGTCGGGGAAATGCCAGGGTCTGCTCAAGGGAAAAACGTGTAGGAGACCCCAACTTAAGCCGCGGGTCAGCCGTCCAGATCCAGTCTTCGCCATCCTCAATAATCGATCGATCCACCAGCAGCTCTGAGGATTGTCTGGACACTTTGAACTGGCTCATTGCCCTGGCACGAACCGCCTGCTGTTTTGATCGATAGCGGGTTACTGGCAGCTGATCAGCCGGTGTTCTGCGTTGATTGATATAGTCCGCCAGCGCCTTTGGGGCATCTCCGGGGTTCCTTGGCCAGGGGAAAAGCCCATCAATCGCCACCAATCCGCTAACCTGGTCTTTCAGAACTGAGCCCGCTGCCATGGTACTGACCACCCCTCCCATGGAATGACCGAGCAGACCAAACCGTTCAAGCTTCAGAGACTCCGCAATATAGACCAGATCTTCAACGTAGTGCCAGACATCGTAACTGAACCACGCTGGACGGTGATCAGAAAGACCATGACCGGCCTGATCCACAGCGATTAACCTTATACCCTTTAGCTTTGCTGCCATTGGGGTAAAACTTGCCGCATTGTCAAGCCAGCCATGAAGGGCTATCACCGGTTGCCCCTGAGGGTCTCCCCACTCCATGGCTGCAAATGTCAGATGAGGTGTTTGAATGCTCAGTTCCCTTGGCTGCATCGAAGACTCCTTGTAACGCAAAGCAATGGCCCATTAAAAAACAAGATCGCACACCCGAATGAATACCATGGCAGATCTGATTAAAATAGCTGAATACTAACACACAGAAGGGACATGGAAATAAGGGGTATCTGGAATGATCAGGAAATTAGAAAACGAGAACAGTTCTTGAAGAGCTGCCCACTTCAAAGACAGGGACAGCTCATGAGTCAGCAAGCTACTTTGAGAGTCGCAGCAACTCGATAATACGAATGAACAAGTTGATAATGGCCATATAAAGCAAACCACCAAAATCAATTGCCTGATCCAGCGTATCACCACAATCCTGCATATCAGCCCAATGATAGCCAATATAGCCGCACATGCTGATGGCAACAATCCAGTGAAAAAAATTACCACTCTGGCCGAACAGGAGAATCCAGCCAAACTCAATAATAACTACAGACAAGACAATCACAGCAAGAATCGTGTGAAGGCGCATAAATAATTTTGGTAAAAGGGTTGCGGCTATAATCATTCCGAATGTGGTCCATGCCGTATACTGAATGGCACGAATCACCTCTTCACCACTAAAGTACCCAAGATAAATATTTAACAGAAAACCGACAGTAGAGGTCATAATGCTATAACCAATAAAACTGAAAAGTGGCATTTCGTAATAGAGCATAATTACCACCCCAATCCCACTCATCACAAAATAGAGAAGCAGAAAGACCCAGAGGTCAAGTGCTGTCAGCCATTCCGTAGGAAAATACTGTACAATCCAATAGTTGAGTAGAAAGCCCCACATCAGAACAAGACCAACAACCAGATTGAATACCGGCTTGCTTACCTGTCTATCCTTAAGAAAAATCAGAGTCAGATACTCTGTAAAATCCCTTTTCTGCCCCATTTCCATAAGCACCCCAACCAAGACAATATAAACGACACATTGTGTTTAAATAATGAAAAATATTACCTTATGTAGAGGCCGAGTGAGGAGTCAGTGTTTTCCTTTAAAAAGGCGGTATAACATCGTATTTAGAGCAGGCAGCGAATGATAATCTCCGACAGCTAGTCATCAAGAATGGCAACCGCCCGTGTCCATCCGGCAGATGCACCACGAATTTTTACCGGAAAACAGGAAACCATAAAGCCTTTATCCGGAAGAGCCTCCAGATTATGAAGCTTCTCCAAATGGCAGTAGGCCATATGTCGACCCGCTTTATGGCCTTCCCAGATCAGGGAAGCATCTTTTGTTTTCTGATATTTCTCTGCAGTATGTACAAAAGGGGCATCCCAGCTCCAGGCATCTGTCCCCGTCAACTTAACCCCTCTCTCAAGCAGGTACAGCGTGGCCTCAAGGCCCATCCCACAACCAGAAGCCACATAATCATCCTTACCATAGTGACTGCCAGCCCGGGTATTGACCACAACAATATCCATCGGCTGCAGTTCATGACCTATTCTGGCTAATTCCTGCTCAACATCTTCAGCCGTCACCACATACCCATTATCATAATGGCGAAAATCGAGTTTTACCCCTTGCTGGAAGCACCAGTCCAAAGGTACTTCATCAATGGGTATAGCCCGCTCTCCCTCATTCATTGTGGAATGAAAATGATAAGGAGCATCCAGATGGGTTCCGTTATGGGTAATCAACTCTACTTTCTCAATAGCCCATGCTTCCCCATCCGGCAGGTCCTCCTGTTCCAGCCCTGGGAAAAAAGGGGCTATTTGAGAGAATGTGTCTTTATGGGACATGTAAGTAATCTTAGGGCCGTATCCCGGGGGATCGGATATCACATCATTTTCCAGGTGCATGGAAATATCAATTATCCGTCTTGGCACTGAGACTCTCCTCAAATCGGTTCTTTTTTGAATCTGTATATTTATAGTCAGCTAGTAGTTCGGCAACTAACGCGCGCCCAACTTTACGCCTCAACACATAGATAATTAGCAGTTTCCAGGATCTGATCAACCTTAAAAGTTGTTCCTGATTAACTTATGCCAAGAATAAATATGATTGGATATTATCATCTATCAATGAGCGCTAATCGTAATAGATAAAGAACTATTATGCTGAGTTCTACCACCTTGAAGTGGTAGAAAGCTCATCTCACGCAGCACCTTCCTTAGGCTTTGGCTCAAACATAGGGGGAAGCAGAGGCATCGTCATAGCCTGATGTACCAGCGCCATAATATCCATTTCGCAGAGACGATGAAGGACCGTAATATCGTCCAATACATAATACAATGGCTGCAAGATATCGATCCGGTAGGGAGTTCTCAGTGCAGTCAGTGGATCAAAGGGTGTTCTGACGGGAATATCACTATCCAATGCATAGGCCGTTTCACCATAGCTGGAGAGAATGCCACCTCCGTAGATACGTAAGCCCTGTGAGGTATTCAATAAGCCAAACTCAACCGTCAGCCAATAGAGTCTGGCAAGATAAACCCGTTCTTCTTTGGTGGCAGCCAATCCAAGCCTGCCATAGGTTTCCGTAAAGTCAGCAAAATCCTGGTTGGTGAGCAAAGGACAGTGACCAAATATTTCATGAAAAATGTCCGGTTCCTGAAGATAATCCAGCTCTTCTCTAACCCGAATAAAGGTAGCAACAGGGAATTGCTTGTCCGCTAAAAGCTTAAAAAAACTGTCAAAGGAAATCAGAGCAGGTACTCTGGCAACTCCCCAGCCGGTTTTATCGTTAAGAACCCGGTTGATTTCATCCAGCTGGGGGATACGTTCTGATAGCATGGCGAGCTCTTCGATACCGCTCATATATTCATCACATGCCCGGCCTTTCAGTAACTCAATCTGTCGGTGATACAGAATACTCCAAGTTTCGTGCTCCTCTTCCGTATATTCAATAAAGCCCGACTCATCAGGCTTTCTGGCCTGATATTTGGATGACTTCATAAATACTCTCCCCGACCTTGTTGATGGGGTAATGAATTGCCGAATTACCCCACACGATTGAAGGTTCATTCCCTGAAAAGCCTATAATAAATATAGGCCATCTGTAGTTACGCCACACCCAACAAACACATAGACCTTTATCAAATCAATGTGTTACAGGTAGGACAATTAAAGAACACCCCTTTTAATCTGGTCTCGTTCTATGCTCTCGAATAGAGCGGTGAAATTACCTTCACCAAACCCTTCATCACCTTTGCGTTGTATGATTTCAAAGAAAATTGGCCCAATAACCGTTTCTGTAAATATTTGCAGCAACAACCCCCCGTCTTCTGTAGGTGCCCCATCCATAAGGATGGCGTTTTTCTTGAGCTCATCCAGATTCTCATGATGCCAGGGCAGCCGACCCGGAAGCATCTCATAATAAGTATCAGGGGGCGGTGTCATAAAAGCAGTACCATTCGAGCGCATAGCCGGCACCGTGTAATAAATGTCTTTAGAGTACATGGCAATGTGCTGAATACCCTCACCGTTATATTCCTTAAGATATTCCTCAATCTGGCTCTTATCATCAGAAGACTCATTAATAGGAATTTTTACTTTTCCACAGGGACTGGTCATCGCTCTTGACTTGAGCCCTGTTAGCTTACCTTCAATATCAAAGTATCGAATTTCACGGAAGTTAAAAATATCTTCATAGTACGATGCCCACTTATCCATATTACCCTGATGAACATTATGGGTAAGGTGATCAATAAACGTCAGGCCAACCCCTTCCGGCTCCTGATCTACCCCCTCGATGGGAACGAAGTCCACATCATAGATCGAGCCTTTATCACCGTACCGGTCAACCAGATATATCAGGCTGCCACCAATGCCCACAATGGAGGGAATATTCAGCTCCATTGGCCCACTCTGGGTCGGCCCTGGTTCACAACCCAATTGAAGTGCCCTCTCATATGCAAAAGCCGCATCTTCTACCCGAATAGCAAATGCACAGGCACAGGGACCATGCTCACGGGCAAACTTCTGGGCAAATGAGTCTGGCTCGCCATTCACAATAAAGTTAATTTCCCCCTGGCGATATAATGTCACCTCTTTGGATCGATGGCGCGCTACCGGAACAAATCCAAACTGTTTGAAGAGGCTGTCCAGGGCAACCGGATCAGGCGCTGCGTATTCGACAAATTCAAACCCATCGGTTCCCATTGGGTTCGTGCTGGTAATCTTTGACATTTTGTTCGTTGTCATGCTTCGTCCTCTTTTACATTCCAGCCACAGTATAGAAAAAGTATACGATTGGCCTGATGCAAAAGCCTTGCGATCTGTAGCCTCCTTACGCAAGATGATACAAAAGGTTTGCATCAGATGAATTGGCGGAGCCATCAAACTGGGCTTACACTACCTGACATAAGCAACCAGACCACCCATTTTGTATGGTTCCTGTCAATAAATTCGGCAGAACCCATGATTGCCGGAGGTTGCTAATGGAAGAAGAGCATTATCCCGGTTAGAGAAGATGATTAATGCGTATTTCTGTATACGCGATGTGCGACTTTGTAAGAAGCTATCTCAAATTACTAGCATGATGGTAAGTCCAACTTAAATCTTCAAAATCACACAACTATACGCTTTCCGTTTTTTTAATCTTCGGAAATAAGGTTCTC
>NZ_LUKQ02000238.1 GCF_001647025.1 Endozoicomonas atrinae | reverse complement strand
AGAGTCAGCTTAGTAAAATATTTAACTTTCTGGAACTATCAGACTTGCAGACCACCCCAAAAAGCTATACTTAACGACAGGTCATTTTGGACTGGTGTTTTGAGGACTTTTTACGCCGGTGATGACACCCAAGCCTGTTCTGGGTGGAGCAACGCTGGTTATGTTTGGCACCGTTGCCGCCGCTGGGGTCAAGATTCTTGCAGCAGAACAACTGGACCGTCGAAAGCTGCTGATTATGGCGGTCTCTTTCGGGATTGGACTGGGGGTTACGCTGGTACCCGATCTGTTGAAAGAAATGCCGAAAGTGGTGCAGAACATTTTTGGCTCGGCAGTCACTTCCGGAGGTCTCTCTGCCATTCTCCTGAGTCTTCTCCTGCCCTCTGATGAGACGAATGAAGAACACATTTCTCCTGCGGTTGCTGAGCAGGTCTGACGTTACCGCTATCCGTTAGTTTCAAGCCCCAAGCTTCCCTGACACTGAAGGCCTAGGCCTTCAGTGTCAGGGAAGCTTTGTCCTGAAAATAACAACCCAAAAGGAAGTCACCATGAAAATGAAAAAAACAATAACCGCCTTTGCCTCTGTACTGGCACTGACCTCTATAAATGCTGAAGCTAAAACCCTCTGGAGTGATAACAGCATCAGCCTGCTCTATGGCTCAACCTTTGAAGGTGCTGAAGAGGATAAGAAAAAAGTCACCTTGACCCTGGAGCATGCCAGTGGCCATAGCTGGGGGGATGTATTCTTCTTTATGGATCGCCTGAGGGCAACGGAAGGGGATAACAACAGTGAAGTCTGGTCAGAACTGCATCCACGCTTCAGTATTCCCAAATTGACGGGAACGGACTGGGACAGTGGACCGATCAAAGATTTTTATCTCTCAACACAGATTGAAATGGGCAGCAATAAAAACGTGAACCAGACTAACTATCTGGTCGGTGCAGGCGTTGACTTCGATGTGCCCGGATTCAAGTTCCTGAAGCTGAACGCATACAGTCGATCCAATGAAAACTACGACAGTAACTACCAGGTTTCTCCCGCATGGGCAGTACCCATTGAACTCGGCAATCAGAAGTTTCTCTTTGATGGCTGGATCGACTGGGTCAGTAAAACGAAAAATAACGGCGCAGATGTTGCCTCAAACTGGCAGACCCATCTGCAACTCAAATATGACCTGGGCAATCTCTGGGGTAGTGAGCATACCGTTTATGTAGGCACCGAATATCGTTACTGGCACAACAAGTTTGGCGTAAGTGGCTGGAATGAACGAGTGTGGCAGGGCTTGATAAAAGTGCATTTGTAATATCGAAACATACTGCTTTTGAAGTATCATACCGGCTTGGTATCACCCTCCCGGCCTTGCCGGTATCAGGAATGATACTTCTTCTCTCATCACCTGAGGTTACAACCATTAGCAGGATTGAATGAGCATATGGAAGCAGTTGCGAAAAAATACCGTCCCGGCAAGATCCGGGAAAATAATAAAAAAAGCATTCTGGCCGCTGCCGAACAAGAGTTTGTGACCCACGGCTTCAAGGGCGCTACCATGCAGCGTATCGCTGAACGGGCAAACCTTCCCAAAGCCAACGTTCACTATTACTTCAGCAATAAGCTCTCGCTCTATGCTGCCGTTCTGTCGAATATCCTTAAACTATGGGATCACAGCTTTAACGGTTTGAGTCCCGGGGATGACCCAGAAGAAGCACTGGCAGCCTACATCCATACCAAAATAATGTTCTCCCGAAAGAATCCCCTGGCATCCAGGATCTTTGCCCAGGAGATCATCAATGGCGGACCTCATCTGACGGAATATTTTGGTGAAGATTATCGAACGTGGTTTCGTGGACGGGCACAGGTATTCAAGGCCTGGTCTGACCAGGGGAAAATGGATCCGGTAGATCCTGTGCACCTGATCTTTCTGCTCTGGTCATCCACTCAGCATTATGCAGATTTTTCCTACCAGATCGCCCAGGCCCTTGGGAAAGACACGCTTGAGCAGTCTGACTACGATCAGGCAACAGAAACGTTAACCCGGATAGTTCTGAAAGGACTGGGCATTACTCCAAACCAACGTTAACGCTACTTGTAAGATGGGCCTATCTCGCCTCATTCCAGCGACGAAAGGTCGATATCATTGCCTGAGCAGCCCTGTCATCACGGGTATGGGCTGGCCGCTTATTGTATTCCTGCCAGCTTCGGTAATGCTCAATAAGCGCTTTAGGCGCGAGTTCACGATAAGTTTCCGGATTCTTGCGACCATTTTCCCACTTCTGAAAAGCTGAGCGAATCGAATTCAATCCCATTGGCGTATGATGGCAATCTGAACCCTCTTTATCCATAAGTGCATGAACTGGTTGGCTAAATAGAAGAAAGCAAACAGCGGTGATAGAAAAAAGATAACGAAATGGAACCACGAAAATACTCCTTAATTTTTTACGCTCCTTATGTAAATAATAGGCCTTAATTTTACCTTTATCTGGAAGGGAGGAGAGCCCATAGGGCTGGGTATAGTTAAAAAATAAACTCAGGATGCTTCCAGCAGTTAAATGGCAAGACTAATTATTTTAATACTTCCAGATTTAGCACTTACCTATATTACGCCTTAAGCCTTGGGCGCGGTTATTTTATAGATAGACTTTAATTAACTGATTCATGAAACAAAAAGCAGCTCATCAGAAGGAATAAGCCTATCTGGGCTTTGCAGAGCAAAACCCATGAGGGTTAACTATTTCAGCTATCTGATTTTATCAGCATGACTGCAATTATAGGCATTCGCCATCATAGTTACCGAACTCAAGAAACCAAACGGCCTGTATAGGTAAAGTGTATCTGCTCCCATATCGACAGCCTTTATACTCATCTGATTTATAGTACCCCAGACCATATCGCGATCACTATGCAACCAGTAATCGTAAAAATGGCCTTCAGAACCATAGACGGTTCCCTTCAGCTCACAACCTTCAATACGATCCGTTTCATCCCAGATGACCTGTACTTTTCCAGATTCTTCTGTTGGAAAGGTAATACAGCCCGTCAGGCTCAACGATACGATCAGCCCAGAAAGGCACGTCTTAACATTCATAAGGCTTTATCTATCAGACTTTAAATGCCGGGCAGTATAAGGAAAAGGGGGAATAAGAGAATAAGTGCAAACCCACCGTCATCAAGCACTACTACAAAAAACAAAGCCCCGACTGGCGGGGCTATAATCTCAGTACTTCCTCGTTGTTTTTATTATTTCCCTGGGTAGGCCATCCTTGGCCTGTACATCCTTCCTGGAACCGGTACTGAGTTTTTTCCTTTCAACCTTGTATAACCACTTTACATGCCAACTATAGTAATTCTCATGAATACCAATGGCTGGAGAACAAATATAAGATTTACAAAATCTATATATTTGAGTAATTGTTACCGGCTGGTGTCACCAAGAGAAACAGATTGGCAGTCGATGCTATCTTAATAGCGTCAGTATCAGGGATTTTCTTTAGAAAAATCATTCAACCTTCTGTTTCAGGCCGGGTTATGTCAAAAACTTTCCAGTTCTTGCAGTTTGGTTCCTGCGAAATATGCGGACTTGCTCAATTACCGGAGCAACTATCTTGCCTCATGGTTCCACTGGATCAAAAAAAAGTTCGTTTTTTTACCCTCTTTTATTGCTCTGATAATCCTCAATGTCACTTGAAAGCCATTGATAAGCTCTCAGAAAAAGAAGGACAGCAATATTCAGAAGTCCATTGCCGTTAAGTATCTTGATTTCGAACATGGTTCGCCCCCCCTACAGAGTCCGCTGATTAATTTAATCAAGGTTATGGTAATTCAAGGGAAACTTGATCCCATGTCATGACATCATCCTGAATCTCCACAGCTGTTAAGAAACAGGCTTACCTTCGGCAAACAATTTAAACAGTCAGATTGCCTGCGGATATAAGTCGATGAAGTGCTCTTATCTTCTGCAAAATAACTGACGGAGCTTGCTACCTATCTCCGACCAAAGTGACCTGGATAGTTTTTTCGAATTTCCGAGCTGCTCAGGATCCGCTGTTTGGAGGATACAAATTGGAATATCCAGAGAAACCACCTTCGACTGATATGATGATCGTGAAGTTGCCTGGTTCGTTTGTTTATTATCCTTACTCATCAATGCCCCCTTGCCTGAAAAATTCCAAGTAAGTCAGCTCACATTCGTCCATCACAGGTCTAACAAAGACAATGTAAACAGTTCAAGAGGAATATCAAACAGCGGGATCAATTGCGAGCTTATTCACTGCGGGGTCTAGACTCAGATTTCAGACACGAAAAAGCCCGTAGTGCTTACTATCACTACGGGCTTCTCGTTGTATGGTGCCGGCACCAAGAGTCGAACTCGGGACCCACTGATTACAAGACAGTTTATTCTATTTACAAAAAATATATAAACTATAGTGCAAGATTATATATAACCGCTAAATATTTGAATTACGAAGGTTGAACTCTAAAAAAATGAGTACATTGTTGCTTAATATTTATAGTATCCAACTAAGGAAAATGCAACCAATAATACAACTAAGCGCTTTTTGCCTGCTATAGTGCAACCAAAATTGTATAGATTTAGTTGCATTGCGAGGATGTAGAAGTATGAAAATAATAAACGATGAAGTACTCATAAACCAAGCCGCCAACGGGCCTTATAAGGAGATAAGTCAAAAGCTGGCAAATCGAGGTGATGGAACCCTCCTGATTAGAATCAAGCCAAACAAGGTCGAGCTTTTCTTCAGATACAAAGAGCCCGGCGCCAAGACCTATAAGTATCACAAAATCGGTAACCATCACCTGAATAGTCCGGTCGGACTCACATTCCAGAAAGCGTTAAGCGATGCACAGCGTCTTGCCGATCTTCGCAGGGATGGCCACGATATTTCAGAAATTCTCAATAAGACTAAGCAGGAACTGAAACCAAAGCCTGTTGCAAGCCAGCCCAAGACGGACACAAATATTGGGACATTTCAGGATCTCCTTAACGATTATCCGGAGATTCACCTTGCCGGTCGCCGCTCCCATAAAGATGTAAAAAATGCTTTCAAAAACCATATCATCAACGTAAAACGTTTTGGCTATCTGCTCGAAATGCCAGCGGCTGAAATTAAGCCTCATCATATAGTTGATATTATTGCTCGGCTAATTCATGAGGTAGGCGTTAAGCAGCAATGCAACCGGGTTCGATCCTATTTGTCAGCGGCTTTTGCTTGGGCTATGAAGCATGACCATAACCCGGCTCTAGTAACATCAGACAGGCCTTATAAGTACAAGATTGAAGTAAACCCCGTTCAGAACATCCCTACTCAAGAGGACTTTGAGTCCAAAGGCAAAGAGCAGCTTACTGACCGGCAGATATGGCTAATATGGCATCACGGCCTCTCTACCATGGGCAAGAGCGGCCACTTGGCGCAACTACTTCTTGCGCTTGGCGGCGTGAGACAAGAGCATGTTCTGAATACCCCTTGGGAAAAAATCAAACTGAAAGGCAAATATCCTCATTTACGGATGCAGAGCAGGAAAGGGCGAGGCAGCAAGCCATACGACTATATAATCCCGATCAATGATACCGCTCTGGAAATCTTCAAGTATCTGCAAAAGGCATACGGCCACTGTAATTACCCCTTACCCTCGACCAAGGGCTCCGGAGATGTATTAGATACCCCGCTCGGGCATGATACCTTTGATAAGCCCATTAAAAGATTTCAGGCATACGTTCGGGACGAACTGGAACTTGAAGCGCTGCCTTTCACCTTCGGCATGATACGTGGCAGCATATCCACCCGAATGCACGAGGCCGGAGTAAAAAAAGCAACCAAGGAAAAGCTACAGGGCCACAATCAAAAAGACGTAACTACAGAGCACTATGATGTATGGGAATACAAAGAGGAAAAACTAGAGGCCTCACAAAAGTGGGAGAAGTATCTGCTTAATTTAATTAATACACCCTACGAAAAAATCACAGATAGAAAACCAGAGGAATATTTAGAAGAAGGTTAAGCGGGGGAAAACCCCGCTGTTACCAATCACGTTTCCCTTCGAGCCACTGCAATACTTCAGTTTTTTTCCAAGCAATTTTTTTCGGCCCAATCTTTATCTTTTTAGGGAATGTCCCTGCTCGTTCATAATTGATTATTGAAGCCCTGCATACCTTCGTTAATTTTAACACCTCATCCATTCTGATCAGTTCGTCACCTTCCATAATCAGCTGGTCATTAAACCCTTTTTCAAGGGCAGAATACAGGGTGACAACTTCTCCATTATGGAGCTCCGCAAAAGGAACGCCCAAACGCTGCAACGCCTTGATTACATCTCTTTTAGAATTAAGTTTTGTCCATTCCATCAAATTATCTAAGTTGTAAAGCATATCTAAAACCTCAGTTTCTAGTTATTAAAGTGACCAACCGTGGTCGTTTATCGGTAATATCGTCCAAAGCCCTGAGTTAGCCAAAATAAACCGTGAAGGCAAACCTTTTAAACAAACTCACGTTAGTCCTAAAAATCAATATCCGAATCAAAAGTGTCAAAGTGACCAGCCTCAAAGGCGTCATTCTGCCTTGGCCTGCCCTCGGGGTTGTCGTTCCATTCGCTGGGGGTTCCTTCCTTGGTGGTAAAATCGTAAGCCCTCACCCGCTGCCAGCGACCATCCTGTATCACCTCTATCCGGCAGGGCTCACGCATATCCCGAACGTTGGTTAGGCGGTCCAAAGCATCGTCGGTGAACTCCGGGCAGGGGTCGTGGCTAAAGCGCTTCATCCACCAGATAACGGCCTTTTGTCGTGCATAGCCACCATGCTCTATACAGACCCATTCACGGACAGTGGCAAAGCCGCAGCGATAACTGATTTGGATAGAAGGCGGCTTGCCGTTCTTTTCATGGCGGTTGTAAATGATTTCATCCACGTCCAACCATTCCGGCTCTATCTGCTCTGCCAGCAGCGCCGCTTTAGACGCTTCGGCCTCGTGCTTTTCTTTCTCCGGGAATTCATAGTTGCAGGCAGGGCATACCCGCAAACCGGCAAGGATCAGTTCAAAACATTCAGGGCACTCTTTAACCGGCGCTTCGCCCGTCCCCTTCCCAGCCTTGATACGGTCCACGGTAATTCTATCTATTGGTCCGTGGCGTTCGACGTTGCCTCCGTAGTCCAATACCAGACAGTCCGTTTTGCCCGTGGTGGGGCTAATTCGTAGCCCACGGCCAAGAATTTGAACGTAGAGGCCGGGAGACTTGGTGGCACGTAGCAACGCTATAAGGTCGGTTAGCGGGGCATCGAAGCCGGTGGTCAACACCCCCTGGCTTGTGAGTGCTTTGATCTTTCCAGCCTTGTAGTCGGCCAATATCTGATCCCGTTCGTACTTCGGGGTATCTCCGGTGATGCAGTCGGCCTCAATGCCTTCGCCCACCAACAACTCCTTAACCTGGTGAGCATGGGCCACACTGACGCAGAAGATTAACCAGGCCTTGCGATCCTGACCGTATTCGATGATTTCACACACGGCCTTTTCAGTGACGTCGTTTTTATTGACCGCTTCTTCCATATCGCTGGTAAGGTAGTCACCCTGCCGGGTTCTTACACCTGCGAGGTCGATCTTTTCCTTACCCGCTTTGGAGCGAAGCGGTGATAGAAAACCATCGTCTATCAACCGTTGAATGTCTGTCTCGTAGACAATCTCATTAAAGAGTGGGTTCTTTCCCTCTGTCAGCAAGCCCTGTTTCATCCGATAAGGTGTGGCGGTAAAGCCGACTATTTTCAGCGCCGGGTTTATTTCCCGAAGTGCATTTATTAGCCGAACATACATGGATTCAGAACTTGCAGAGGATATAAGATGACATTCGTCGCATAACAAAAGATCAAAATGCCCTAATTCCTCTGCTCTTTTATGAACGCTCTGAATACTGGCAAACAACACCTGAGCGTCCGTATCTCTCGATTTCATAGAGGCCGAGTAAATACCAGTCGGAGCCTCTGGCCAGAGCGTGACGATCTTTTCATGGTTCTGCTCAATGATCTCTTTTACATGAGAGAGAATCAGGAATCGTTGGTCTGGCCAGTGCTTTAGTACACCGTGGATAAAGTCAGCAATGATGACCGACTTGCCACCACCAGTACTGACACAGACCAACGGGTTACCATCGGAGGCGCTGAAGTATTGATAGATCGCATCAATGGCCTCCTGCTGATACCAGCGGAGTTCATAAGCCATTGGAGCCTCGCTTCATCTCTTCAATAATTTTG
>NZ_LUKQ02000237.1 GCF_001647025.1 Endozoicomonas atrinae | reverse complement strand
TTACTGCCATTGGCCTATTAAGGAGTGCTTTGATGAGGATTACTTCAAGCAGGCCACGGCGGAAGAAAAGCTCAAGAAATTCAAGCTCGGTGTTCCTTACTTTACGTGGGATGCCAAGAACCGCCGAAACGAGGCGCTGGATTGCCGGGTGTATTCTCTCGCTGCTGTTCGTATCTTGCAGCAACACAGGGGAATTAATCTCGAACGACTGGCATCCTCACGTCCATCGCCCGACGCTCCCGTGGAAGAAGACGAGCAGGAAGAAGCGCAAAAGGTAAAGCAACCGACTCGACGATCCTCCCGCAGTGCCTACCTTCAGAGATAAACCACCATGATTACCGACGCAGAATATCAGGCCCTGAAACGGGCGGTGCTCCTGCGGGAGACCCGCACCGTGGAATTTGAAGGCCGAAAAGTGGAGTACAGCAGCTTTGCCGACATGGAGCGGCGGCTGCATGCCATCGAGCGGGAGCTGGCCAAGCAACAGAAACGGCCTAAGCAATACGGCATCTATTCATCAAAAGGAGTTTGAGAATGGGCTTTATTGCCAACGCTTATGACAGGATCACAAGGCGCTTCAGAAACAGTGCCTACACCGCAGCCGGTTTGGGCCGCAGAACAAAAAGCTGGTATGCCCCTGCACTCTCTCCCCACACCGCACTGACCAGTGACTTATCCAAACTCATTAACCGCTCAAGGGCAGCGATCCGCAATGACCCGTGGGCCAGCAGTGGCCTGGAGAAACTGGTCAGCAATGTCATCGGCCGTGGCATTACACCAAAATCATTGGTCAGCGACGATAGCCTTCGGGAAGATTTGCAGACGTTATTCCTGCAATGGTCCGATGAATCGGACGCTGATGGTCTGCTCAGTTTTACCGGGCAGCAGTCGTTGATTACCCGAGCCATGCTCGAAGGCGGTGAATGTTTCGTTCGTCTGCGGCCACGACGTTTGGAGGACGGTCTATCGGTCCCGCTGCAGCTACAAATACTCGAGTCGGAATATGTGCCGCTCAGCTATAACGAGACGTTGCCAAACGGCAACGAGGTCAAGGCAGGCATCGAGTTCAATAAGCTGGGCAAGCGGGTTGCTTATTATATGCACCGCCAGCATCCGGCAGAGTTCGCCTTTGACAGCACAAAGCTGGTGCGGGTGCCTGCGGAAAACGTCCTCCATGTGTTTGAAGCCCTGCGTCCGGGACAACTCCGGGGCCAGCCATTATTAACGCAGGTATTGGTCAGGCTCTATCACCTCGACAAGTTTGATGATGCCACGCTATTGCGGCAGGAGATCGCCAACCTGTTCACCGGCTTTATCAAGAAGCCCTCCCCGGAGCAAGACCCTATTGATCCCCTGACCGGCAAACCGCTGGTGTTCGGAGCCGATGGTCTGCCCATGGTGGCCATGGAGCCCGGAACGATGCAGGAGTTGGCACCGGGGGAAGAAGTGGAGTTTAACAGTCCTCCTGGCACTGCTGCGGATTACCCGAACTTTATGAAGCAGCAGATCATGGCCATCGCTGCCGGTATGGGCCTGCCCTATGAACTGCTCTCCGGAGACATGGCGGGTGTCAGTGACCGGGCCTTGCGGCTGATCCTGAACGAGTTCAGACGGCGCATTCAGCAAATTCAACATAACCAGATCATCTTTCAATTTTGTCGCCCGGTATGGAACCGCTGGCTGGATATGGCCGTTCTCAATGGTTCTATTTCCATTCCCGATTACAGCAGCCGGCAGTCCTCCTATCGTCGGGTGAAATGGATCGCTCACGGCTGGCCCTATATGCACCCCGTTCAGGATATGCAGGCGCAGAAAATGGCGGTGCGCTCAGGCTTTAAGTCTCGTTCAGAAGTGGTTAGCGAGCAGGGTTACGACAGCGAGCAGATTGATGCAGAAATCTCCGCAGATAACCGTCGTGCGGATGGCCTTGACCTGAAATACGACAGCGACTCAAGGGCTTCGGAGAAGGAGCCACTTATCTCAACTAACCCAAAGGACGACAACGATGAGTCATAACCGCCAGTGGTTCTCCTTCAAGAACGAGGCAGGCCAAACCCCGGAACTCTTTATCTATGACGATATTGATGACTGGTGGGGAGTCTCCGCACAAAGCGTAGTGGATCAGATCAGGGATATGGACGCTGCCGAGATCAATGTCCGGATCAACTGCCGGGGTGGAATGGTGTTCGAAGGCATTGCCATTTATAACGCCTTGCGTCTGCATAAGGCCAACGTGCATATCAGCATCGAGGGTCTGGCGGCGAGCATTGCTAGCGTCATTGCTATGGCAGGCGATACCGTCACCATCGCTGAAAACGCCATGATGATGATTCACAACCCTTACGGGTGGGCCACAGGCGATGCAGAGGCGATGAGAAAGACCGCTGATGTAATGGACAAGATTGCAGACAGTATTGCTGTGTCGTACACCGCCAGAACCGGCAAGAGCATCGAAGAACTCAAAGCCCTGATGGAAGCAGAAACGTGGTTCACCGCTCAAGAGGCTCTGGATATGGGCTTGGTGGATCAGATTGATGAGCCAGTTAAAGCCGCTGCCTGCTTTGATCTTTCCCGCTTCACAAATGCACCTGCAGGCTTTGGCCGTTCAGAAGAGCAGCCAGAAAATAAGCAGCAGGAGACGGAAAAACCGGATTCGGAAAAAGAACCGGAGGCATCGACTAAAGAGAAACCTGACGTTGATGCTGTGGCTATTGCTGCTCTGTGTAACCAAGCTGGCTACCCGGAAAAGACCGAAGCGTTCCTGAAAGAAGAGTTATCCGAGACCATGGCTAAAGATCGTCTGAATGCCTTCGATGAGATCAAAAATCTCTGCAAGGCAGCGAGCCAGGAGAGCAAAGCAGCCGAGTTCATTGTGGCCAATAAATCCCTGGATGACGTGCGCAGCGAGCTATTCGATCTGCTGACCAAAGACGATCAACCGATCCACAACACCCTGACGCCACAGCAGCAGGGACTTCCGAAACCCTCCGAGGCTTTAGACACGCAGGCGATTTACAGCAGGCGTAACCGGGCCTGATTTCCCCAAACCCGTTAATAAAAGGACTTTAGCAATGAAAACTGAAGGAATGCACACTGGTGAGTTTCTGGTATCCGAAGGCAACAACAGCATCAGCCGTGAGCAGGTAACATTCGGAGCCAATCTCGATATGGAACCGGGAACCGTAGTGGCCAAGGTAACAGCAACCGGCGTTTACATGCCCCTTAATCCAGCCGGGGCTGACGGAACTGAAATGGCGGCAGGTGTCCTCTACGCAGGCAAGGTAACGGATGCCTCCGGAGGTGACGGTGTCATTATCGCCCGTCTGGCAGAAGTGGTAGACAGCATGCTGGTATGGCCTGCCGGGATTACCGCCGAGGAACAGGCTGCTGCCGTGGGCGAGCTGGCCGGTCTGGACATTATTACCCGCAACTCCTAAGCATCCCGCTTAACCCCTTTCGCAGTACTTCCCTTTAAAAAATCTCTATCTAAGGAGAGATAGCATGGCTTTCATGGATATTTTTAATGACGACGCTTTCAGTCTGACCAGCCTGACTGCGACCATCAATAAGATGGATTACAAGCCCCGACGCCTGGGCGAGCTCGGCCTCTTTCAGGAGAGCGGCATTACCACTACCACCGCCGTGGTAGAGAGCGTCAACGGCATCCTGCGTCTGCTGCCTTCTTCCGAGCGTGGCGCTCCGGCCACTCAGGCCGTTGGCGAGAAGCGTCAGATGCGCAGCTTCGTGATCCCGCACATTCCTCACGACAGCACCGTACTGGCGGCAGAAGTTCAGAACGTCCGTCAGTTTGGAAGTGAGGATGCCTTGCAGGGTGTGCAGGCGGTCATTAATCAGCGCTTGGGCCAGATGAACGGCAACCACGAGGTGACGCTGGAATTCCTGCGCATGGGTGCCCTCAAGGGTGAGATTCTCGATGGAGACGGAAGCACCGTACTCTACAACCTGTTTGATGAGTTCGGCGTAAGTCAGCAGACCCACAACTTTGCCTTTGGTACTACGTCAACCGACGTTCGTGCGCAGGCGGTGAAGGCTCGCAGGAAGGTGGACGCTGCCATGGGTGCCTCTCCCTACTCCGGCCTCCGGGCGTTCTGCGGTGCTGACTTCTACGATGGCATGGTGAACCACAAGTCCACCAAGGAAGCCTATCAGCGTTGGATGGACGGTGAGGCGCTGCGTAACGATCCCAAGACCGGCTTCCGCTTTGCGGATATCAACTGGGAGGAATACCGTGGCAACGTCAGCGGTCAGGACTTTGTGGCTTCCAACGAAGCGTTCTTGTTCCCCGAAGGAACGGATAACTTCAAGACGTGGTTCGCTCCGGCGGATTTCGTGGAAACCGTCAACACCATCGGCCTGCCTCGCTATGCCAAGCAGAAGGTGATGGACTTTGAGAAGGGTGTGCTCATTCATACCCAATCGAACCCGCTGCCGATCAACCTGAACCCTACTTCGGTTATCAGGCTCACTATGAGCTAAGCGGCTGGCTGGCCTTCGGGCCAGTTCCTTATCCCCTTTTGGAGACTGCCCTTATGGATGATGCTTTCCAGCAAATGGGTCACTCAATCCTTCAGACATTCGGGCAGTCCGTTTTATTGACCCTTGCCGATCAATCCTCTCTGGAAGCCCTCGGCATTATCAAAACGGAACTGGTGGAGCTTGGAAAATACGAAGCCATTCAGGGCCAGATCATTGTCCTGTCGCTGGATAGCTCGATCAGGCTAAAGCGTGGCGATACGGTTCAGGCTAATGGGCTGCTGTATCAAGTTGACCGGAAATTAAAAGACGATGGCTATTTAGCCAAGTGGAATATTTATGCTGATTGAAAAGATTTCTTTAGAGGTCAGTGAAGAAATTGAAATCCTCGAAAACTTATTCAAAGCAGCACCAGAGGTAACAGAAAAAGCTCTCAATAGAACAATGGTAAAGCTTGGGAAATGGTCGGAAGTGCAAGTATTACGAGTTATGGCGAGAGACCTTGAAATTCGACAGAGCAAATTGAAAGAGTTTGGTCGGATAAGAACTCGTCTGGCAAGTGGATACAAGGACAGCAAGTACTTAGTAGTCTGGATCGGAACAGACCCTATTGGCGCACATAACTTTGGTCGAGCAACGCAAAGAGCAAGAGGTGTTCAGGTCGGAAGGCGAGCATTCTATCAAAGTGCATTCTTAATGAAGCCGGTCAATGCTGAAAGATCTTTGATTTTCGAACGAGAGGAAAACTGGAGACATAAGTGGCGAAAGTCCAAAGTATCAGGTCGCTGGATGTGGATGGGGTTGCCGATCTTCTCTCATAAAGTCCCTCTCTATAACACAGCCATAATGGCTTTAAGAGAATTAGAGCCCAAGATATTCAACCATTTTGCCAAGGTGCTTCATCAGGAACTGAATTATGCCTTCAAGATTGAATCAAGAAAGAGTAATCGTTGAAAAACTGATCGAGCACTTAAAAACTATTACCGAGAATGTTCAGCTTGGATACTCAGGCACCGGATTGGAAAAGGATATTGAGATCCCTGCAATTCTGGTGCAGCTATCATCCATCACCGAAGAACAGCGTCAGGGTGCTAAGGCAAAATTTCAAATTGAATTCCATATCAGCGCAGTCGTCAAAACCAATCAAGATACTACTTATAACCTAATTGATCTTTCTCGCTCAATTCGGGAACTATTCTCAACGGGAAGTCGTTTCACACCCGAAGTTAGAACCGTATCCATCAGTGAAACCCAGTTCGATATTTCCCCAAGCAATGCACACCTGTCGTTTGCAGACCTGCAACTGCAGATAGAAGTCATCCTATAACCCCACCTTCCTTTTAAGGAGAAAACCATGTCTACAACGGATCGTAGTTTTATTGGTGCTGGTAGCATCTACCTGAAGCCTGCCGATGATTCAGCCCCCTTACTGCCTGTTGGCAACGTCAGCGAGTTTAAATTCAGCTTTGAAGAAGATAAAAAAGAGCTGAAGAACTACCTCGGCGGCGGTGGCAACCGCAACACCATCAGCCGTATTTCGTCGATCTCGGCCAGCCTCACAGCGCATGATTTCACGGCGGCTAATCTGGCAATGGCTCTGCGTGGCTCGGCCACTGCGGGATCAACCACAGCCGTTGTGGATGAGCCGCACACCAGCTTCGGAGTGGGTAACGAACTGATCCCCTTTAACAAGATGCCCGATATGTCCCAAAGCATCACGGTCAAGGACAGCCTCGATGCCACCCTCACCGAAGGCACCGATTACGAACTGACCAAGGCCGGGATCGTCGTTCTTGCCAGTGGCGGAATTGATAACCTGGGTGTGAGCGTGAGCTATACACCGCTGGCCTCCAATATGGTGCAGGCCTTGATCGAGTCAGGAAAGGAGTTCGTGCTGTTCATGGAAGGCCTGAACGATGCACAGGATGGTAAGGCGTTCAATATCCGGGTGCACAGGGTGAAGTTCTCGCCCGTTCAGAACCTTGATTTTATCTCCGACGATTTCGCCAGTATCCCCTTGGAACTGGACGTGCTGGCAGATACCACCATCACCGGCTCTGGTCTGAGTACCTTTATGCAGATTGATCTGGCGCAGTAATCCACGGTTTGCTTCCTGCAATGTAGCCCCTGACTCTTCAAAGGAGCAGGGGCTCTTTTTTTTAGATAAAAGATCATGGCCTCACTTAAAAAGTCAGCAATTCAGTTAGTCCTGAAGGCGAAAGATGCGCTGTCAGGAAAAGTGAAAAAATCAGCAGAGTCCCTTGAAGTTTTAAAAGGCGAAGCGGCTGACCTGCAAGTCCAGCTTAAAAAACTGAAAGAACAAAAGGCACTACTCACGTCTTTTGAAAAGCAGACCAAGGCCACTAAAGAAGCCAGCAAGGCCTTCAGTGCTGCCAAGACAAAAGTCGAGCGTCTGGCCAAAGAATTAAATCAGGCCGAAAAGCCCACCAAGGGCATGAAATCGGCACTGACCAAAGCAAGACAGGAGGTTAAGAAGGCCAACACCGCCTATGGGCGACAGCGTGAAGTACTGGCCAAACTTAGGGAACAGCTGACCAAAACCGGCCTGTCGAGTTCCAAACTGGCACAACAGCAGGAGCGGCTCGCAGAAGAAATTGAAGACACCGGCAATGCCTTCTGGAAGGCCAACAAAAAAGCCAAAGAAGCTGACCGCACCCTTAAAAAAGACACCCTGAAGAAAGTCGCCCGAGATGCTGATCAGGCATCAACCAGCGTTGGCAGTTTAGCCCGGAGGCTTGGCGGTCTGGTGGCGGCAGGGGCAGGCCTCTATGCCATCAAGCGTGGCATCCAGGCGATTCTCTCCACAGGCGATAAATTTGAGCGCCTCAATGTTCAGCTAGAGGCCATGATGGGCTCGGCGGCAGAGGGCGAGCGTGCGCTGGCGTGGATCAAGAATTTCACCAAAACCACCCCGTATCAGTTGGATGAAGTCTCCGACGCCTTCGTGCGTCTGAAGGCATTTGGCTTTGATCCGATGGATGGCACCATGCAGGCCGTGGTCGATCAGGCAGTGATGCTTGGCGGTGGCTTCGACCGGCTGCGGGGTATTGCCGTGGGCCTCGGACAGGCGTGGGCCAAGCAACGGCTGCAGGGGGAGGAAATCTTGCAGCTGGTCGAGCGTGGTGTCCCCGTTTGGGAAATGCTCGAACGGGTCACCGGCAAGAACGTTCTGGAAATTCGAAAACTGTCCGAAACCGGCAAGCTGGGTCGGGACGTGATCCGTGGCTTGATCAATGAGATCGCCAAGGGGGCAGACGGTGCTGCCGCAAAGAATATGACCCTGCTGACCGGCTACGTCAGTAACCTGAAAGACGAATGGTCGTATTTTCTCGATGCTATTGGCTCCAGCGGTGCGATGGATTACGCCAAGGCACAGATGAAGGCCTTAGCAGATCGCATCAAGGAAATGAATCAGGACGGAAGCCTTCAGGAACTCTCCAAAAACATCAGCCGTTCCATGATTGCCGCAGGCGAAGCGATCAAAAAGGCGGTGGGTGACATTACGTTAGACGACGTAGTCACCAAGTCCTCCGAAGCCTTCTCTGCGCTCACCAAAGGACTGGATACAATTGCCAAGGCTTTCACTGTCACTACCAACTCGGTCACGGCCTTTTTTGAGGGCTTCCAGGTTGGCGTAAAAGGCTTCGCCTCCGGCTTTCTCTATACCGTGGGTGAGATCATCTATGGCTATGGCAAGATTGCTGAAACGGTAAAAGCCAGCGATATAGCAAAGCCAATGTTGGAAACCACCAACTACCTGCGAGCCCTTGGTAAAGAGTTCGCT
>NZ_LUKQ02000236.1 GCF_001647025.1 Endozoicomonas atrinae | reverse complement strand
TACTGTCCAGAGCAGACTTAACTATGATTTCCATGAGAGGAGGTATCAACAGATAGATTATTAGGATTCTCTACTCTGGTTGATTCCTCTCATGGTTGCCTATTTCGGAAAACTGTCCGGACTATTGATAAAAAAGAGTACGGGTAAAGAATGATGACAAATGCTTTCGATTAATCAAGTTACCGGTAGCAGCAAGCCCCAGGCCCGCCATTTGTAATAGTTTTCGCTCAGAAGCAGCCAGTCCATGACTTCTTACAGTAATCAGATTGAAGCGAAAAACAGGATTATTAAGAATCTGCCTTACACTTTCAGGCGAAACGATATTTTCTACCAACTCTCCGGCTTTATGACTTATTTCAGCAGGATCAGGCTTCTCAGAATAATCGGTATGAAGATAGCCCTGTTCAAAGCGTTCATGAGCCGCGAGGGGGTCATCCTGACCATAACAGCTGAATCGCCAGCTGCCTGCGGAGGTTCCGATAAGATCGAGAGGTGACGTTCTATGGCGGAAATATTCGCCCAGCAAGGCTTTATCCAGACCACTGAGCACAAACCACTTTGGGCCTCCGGAAGCACCTACCATGACTTTGATACTCTCCTGAGGCAGGCCATTGGCTCGAATAAAGTCCAATGCCTGCGCTCCGGCACGAATGCTAATCTGACTACCCATATCCCCCTTCCCCTGGAAACCCCATTGTCACAACAATTCTAACGAATCCTGTAAAGACTATGGGAAGCTATTTACTGTTTACATAAGAAACAAAACTGAGGAGAAACTGCAAAGTTCAACTATCTTCAAATCTTCTCGCTGTCCTCTACCTGCAACATTGATAAAAATGGGTCTCTCATAACATGAAGTCAGATCTGGATTTCAACCCTTTGGCAGAAGGCTATCAGACAACGGACCAGCTTCCTTATCGGAAATACATGGAGCACTGGGTGTATAGAAAGGTTCTTGAAGAGCTTGAGCCATGCAGCAGCCTGGACCTTGCCTGCGGTGCCGGGTTTTATTCTGGTTTATTGCTCGAAATGGGCTTCACTCCAGTAACTGGAGTAGATTGCTCAGCCGATATGATATCTCTGGCCAGACAGCACTTTGCAGGGAATAAAGATGCCCAGTTCATCCAATCTCGAATAGAAGATTTTAAGTGTGAAACTCCCTTCCAACTGATCACTGCGGGCTGGTTATTAAACTACTGTGAAGATACAAACCATCTGGAGCAGCTTTGTATCCATCTGAAATCTCTCCTCTCACCAGAGGGAACAATGATCATTACCGTGGACTGCCAGGGAGATTACGGCTGCAATGATATTACAGATACTGCTTGTGCCAGAATATATCATACGCACCCACTCAAGGATGGAGAGTCATTCCGCATGACACTTCCTGTTACTCCTCCTCTCGATATTTATGCAGTGCATTTCGACAGAGCAACCATTACTCAGGCCATGCAGAAAGCTGGATTCTCAGAGATCGAATGGCTGCCACTTGCTATTGACCCAAAAGGTATCGAGACACTGGGAAAAGAGAGCTGGCAACAAATGATCACCAAACCGCGTATAGGGTTTCTGAAAGTTGCCTACTAAGGGCAACTTTCCCAGAATACCCAGTCACTCACCATACGGATGATTAGTATGCCAGTGTTGTGCAATCTGCTCCCGTGTACATAGCCATACCTGGTCTTTGGACTGCACATAATCCAGAAATCGAGCCAAGGCTGCAGCTCTTCCCGGCCTACCAACCAAACGACAATGAAGTCCTACCGACATCATTCTGGGAGATGCAGAGCCTTCTTCATAAAGCACATCAAAAGCGTCTTTCAGGTAGCTGAAGAACTGATCACCGCTGTTAAAACCCTGAGCTGTGGCAAAGCGCATATCGTTACAGTCAAGCGTATAGGGAACCACCAGCTGTGGTTTACCAAACCGGGTATCCCAGTAGGGAAGGTCATCGGCATAGCTGTCGGCGTGATATAAAAATCCACCCTCCTCCACCACAAGCTGTTCGGTATTTGGGCTGCAACGTCCGGTGTACCAGCCCGTTGGACGTTTACCTGTCACTTCGGTATGAAGACGAATCGCTTCCTGCATATGGCGACGCTCTTCATCAACATTCATAAACTGATAGTCAATCCAGCGATAACCATGACTGGCGATCTCCCAGTCAGCATCCAGCATGGCTTTTACGGCATCAGGGTTGCGAGCCATGGCCATGGCCACGCCATACACTGTGACGGGTATATTTCTCTGGGTGAAAAGCCGGTGCAGTCGCCAGAACCCAGCCCTTGAGCCGTACTCATAGATCGACTCCATACTGATATGACGCATACCCTTATGAGCTGGAGCACCTATAATTTCCGAGAGAAATGCCTCCGATGCTTCATCACCATGAAGCACACAGTTCTCTCCGCCTTCCTCATAGTTAATAACGAACTGCACGGCAATTCTGCTATTACCCGGCCACTTCGGATCAGGAGGTGTTTCGCCATAGCCAACCAGATCTCTTGGGTAGTCATCCATCGTTGAAAGAGGGTCGAACTTCATTGGGCTCTCCATTTTTTTATTGCCTGCCTGATGGGTTCTATGGCATAAATGCTCAAAAAATTGACCAAATAGTCAAATAATAAAACATATTCTATCAGGATAAAGTGGTACAAGGCTCATACAAGTTTGCCGCTATCCATATACAGTAAAAATAATAACAGCAGGTTCGACACATTTATGAATAACACTTCTGATGATCTCGCAGCACAGTGGCAGAAAACACGAATTGATCTGGCAGCCCGTGCGCTGGGTGGTGATGTTCTTGACTGCAGCGATGATTTCTTTGCCGAAAAAGATAACCTGCTACTGGCTGAAGACCCTGTATTTCTACCTGAAAAGTATACAGCCTACGGTAAATGGATGGACGGCTGGGAGTCACGCCGGCGTCGTGACGCACCAGGTTATGAAGGCTGCGACTGGGTCACGGTACGCCTGGCTTCTATAGGCGAAATTGAAGCGCTGGATATTGATACACGTCACTTCAAAGGTAATGCTCCTGGAGCTGTGCAGCTGGACTACCTGCTTGATGACACCGATCCTAATGAGCAAAGCAACTGGCTGCCTCTGACGGATCGAGTAGACGTAAAGCCAGATTTCAGAAACCTGATTACCCTTGATCAGCCGGTAAAAGCCAGTCACATTCGCCTGAGAATCTACCCCGATGGAGGTGTCGCCCGTCTCCGGGTCTACGGCAAGATTCATCTTGATCAGCGCTACCGTTTGCCTGGTGAACCCCTTGATCTGGCCGCACTTATGAACGGTGGCCGCTCCGTAGCCTGCAGCGACTCGTTCTTCAGCCCCATGCAAAATCTGTTACTGCCCGGACGCGGCGCCGATATGCACAATGGCTGGGAAACCAAACGTCGACGTCAGGGTGGCAATGACTGGATGATTGTTAAACTGGCCCTGCCCGGCACCATTCATCGAGTAGAGGTAGATACCTTACACTTTAAGGGTAACTATCCTGATCGCTGCAGCCTGGAGGCATGCACCTTTACAGGGGATAACCCTGAAGAAGCTGCTGAAGTTCAATGGCACACCATTCTTCCTGAACAAAAACTGCATGCTCATCGCAACCATTTTTTCTTGAATGAGCTGCAGGATACTGAACAGCAATATACGCATGTACGCCTGAATATCTTCCCTGATGGTGGTGTATCAAGGCTTCGCATTCTTGGTTACGAGAGCGGTTTCGAGAGTGACTTGAAGGAGGCATGATTCATGACACTTGATGAGCTGAACAGCCTTGATATTGACGGTGCCAGAGATTTTTTCCGCCAATGTTGTACCAGTAATCACTGGCTGGAATCGATGGTGAATAATCGCCCCTATTTCAGTCAAGATGAGCTGTTATCCACAGCGGACAAGAGCTGGTTGACCTGTGGAGAAAAAGACTTTCTGCAGGCTTTTGAAGGCCACCCGAAAATTGGCGATGTTAATAGCCTGAAAGCAAAATATGCCAATACCCGTGATATGGCGGGTCATGAGCAGTCCGGTGCATCGACTGCCAGTGACGAAACACTCAAGGCACTGGCTGACGGTAACACCGCTTACGAAACCCGCTTTGGCTATATATTCATTGTCTGTGCGACCGGGAAGTCAGCCGATGAGATGCTATCACTGCTGAATGACCGGCTGGATAATCAACCGGAAAATGAGCTGAAGATTGCCGCCGCCGAGCAGCATAAGATAACCCGGCTGCGTCTGAACAAGTTGATTGAATGGAGGCAAATAGCATGACAGGCATCAGCACCCATATTCTGGATACCGGTAGCGGGCTGCCCGCTGAAGGGGTTCCTGTATCGTTATCCCGACAGGAAGGTGATCACTGGCTACCTGTTGGCAACGGTGTCACCAATAATGATGGCCGTATTCAGAACCTTGCGGCTGATGACCTGAACCTTCCCAAAGGGGTCTATCAGCTGCACTTTGCCATTAAGGATTATTTCCTGAAGCAGGAAGTCCAGTGCTTTTATCCGGAAGTTGTGATGACGTTTGAAGTCAGTGATGACCGTCATCATCATGTTCCACTGCTATTATCACCCTATGGCTACTCTACCTACCGGGGAAGTTAACAAAAGCCATCACGAGCAGCTGATTGGCTCCATGTTATAAGAAAGAGAAGAAGGCACATGGATAAAGAAATACCAGCCCAAATGCTGAAGGTGGAAGTACTGACCCGTGAAGCCTTTGAACCTTTTGGCGATGTACTCGAAACTCGGAAAAGACCTGTCGTGATTAATCAGGGTCGCTGTCAGAAATACAGCGACCTGACATCAGTCAACACTGATGACCAAGGCTACACGACAATGCATATCTACAAAACGGCACCGATTAGTTCTTCCTATCAGCTGGATCTGCTTGAGCGGCATCCACTGGGTAGCCAGACATTCATGCCCCTGGCAGGCCAGCGTTTTCTGATCGTCGTAGCATCTGGCTCCAGTGACAGTACAACACCAGACTTATCATCCATTCGCTGCTTTCTGACCAACGGTAAGCAGGGAATCACCTACTACCCCGGTGTCTGGCATCACCCTTTACTGTCTGTTGATGACGGAGAAGAATATCTGGTCATTGATCGAAAAGGACCTGGGGATAACTGTGATGAAGTCCTGATGTCTGCGGCACAACGGTATATTGTGGAGGTGCCACGATGAGTCAATCGGTTGTATGGCGAGCCTCTGTCCTCCACTTTCTGGAGGATCCCTCAAAAGAAAAGGACTCAGGGGATAAAAGTTCCTGGGAGTTTTTTGAAGATGGAGCTCTTCTGGTGGAAGATGGTCTGATAACCAGATGCGGGCCGTCCGATCAGGTGTTGAAGAATCTGCCCGCTGAAACAGAAATAAACGACCTGCCCGGTCGGCTTCTGGTCCCCGGCTTTATCGACACCCACGTACATTATCCACAGCTTGAAGTACTGGCAGGCTGTGGCGTTCAACTGCTGGACTGGCTGAACCAGTACACATTTCCAGCAGAACAGAAGTTTTCTGATGAGCAGTACGCCAGCGAGGTCGCTCAGTTCTTTCTGGATCAGTGTCTCAGTCATGGAACCACGACAGCATTGGTGTTTGGTACCGTGGCACCTCAGTCCGTCGATGCCTTTTTTGAGGAAGCCCATCAACGGAACCTGCGCATGATCGCAGGCAAGGTGATGATGGATCGTAATGCTCCTGACTACCTGCTTGATACCCCTGAAAGCAGCTATGAAGACAGTAAAGCACTTATTAATCGCTGGCATAACAAAGGGCGATTGTCTTATGCCGTGACCCCGCGCTTTGCCCCTACCTCATCATCGGAACAGCTGCATATGGCTGGCCGGTTGCTGCGGGAGCATGATGGTCTTTACCTTCACACCCACCTCTCGGAAAACCCGAAAGAGATTGACTGGGTGCAGGAACTTTTCCCAGACAGTAAACATTATGTGGACGTTTACGATCAACATGGTTTGCTGGGTCCTCGGTCAGTGTTTGCCCACTCAGTCCATCTGTGTGATCACAGTTGGCAGCGAATGGGCAGCTCAGGCTCATCCATTGCCTTTTGCCCTGGTTCCAACCTGTTTCTCGGTAGCGGGCTGTTTAATCTGAACCGGGCAAAAGCCCATGATATTCCCACAGGTCTTGGAACCGATGTTGGCGGTGGAACCAGTCTCTGCCTGCTCAATACCATGAAAGACGCCTATCAGGTATCTCAGTTGCGGGAGGAAACCATCTCGCCGCTTCAAGCTTTTTACCTGGCCACATTGGGAGGTGCAAGAGCACTTCATCTTGAAGACAAGATCGGTAGCTTCCGTGCAGGCAATGAAGCGGATTTTCTGGTGCTGAATCCTGCGGCTACCCCAATGCTTCAATTCAGAACGAAAAAAACAAAAACATTGGAAGAGTTGCTTGGCGTGTTGATGGTGATGGGTGATGACCGGGTCATCGAAAAAACCATCATTATGGGTCAGGAAGCCTGAAAGTCGAAAGTGCTGACGACATCATTGCGATAACAACCGTCGCTCAGCATTTTCAATAATAAAAAGAGTATTGAACCATGGAATCCTATCTACAAGAGTGGTTAAACCTGCTGTTCCGCTGGCTGCATGTAACTGCCGGTGTTGCCTGGATTGGCGCATCCTTTTATTTCAACTGGCTGGAAGGGCGACTGGAGTCTGCTCCAGCCGACAAGCAGAAAAAAGGCATCAAAGGTGAGCTGTGGGCACTTCACGGTGGTGGTATCTATGAAGTGAATAAATACCATCTTGCCCCTGAGAAACTGCCAACAACACTGCACTGGTTTAAGTGGGAAGCTTATGTCACCTGGCTTAGCGGTATGGGATTGCTGGCCATTATTTATTATTGGGGAGCCGAGAGTTATCTACTGGCGCCGCAATCTGCGCTAACGCCCATTCAAGCCATTGCCATCAGTATCTTCAGTCTGTTAACCGCCTGGCTGGTCTATGACCTCTTGTGCAAATCACCACTGTTCAAACAGGAAACACTGTTCAGTCTGGTTCTGTTTTCGCTGATTGTTTTTGCCGCCTGGGGCTACGCACAACTGTTCAGTGGCCGTGCAGCTTATATTCACGTCGGTGCACTGATTGGCACCCTGATGGTGGGTAATGTTTTCAGGGTTATTATCCCTTCACAGCGAAAGCTGGTTGCCGCCGCTGAAAATGGTGACTCCAGCTTCGACCCAAACATTGCTCAGCATGCATTGTTGCGCTCCCGCCACAACAACTACTTCACACTCCCACTGTTGTTTATCATGATCAGTGGCCATTACGCCATGACGTTTGGCAGTCAATGGAACTGGGCAATTCTGGCGGTTCTGGCAGCGGCTTCCGTTCTGGTTCGTCACTTCTTCAACCGGCGCAACCAGGGAGCCATTTTAACCTGGCTATGGCCTGCAGCTGCCGTATTAATGCTGACTCTGGCCTTTATTATCCGGCCACAAATGGCGGCTCAGCAGACACCTGTGGCAGAACAACCCGCTTTTGACCGGGGCGAAATTGTTGAGATTGTAACTGCCCGCTGCAGCACCTGTCACTCAGCAACACCAACGGATCCTCTCTTTCAGTCACCTCCTGGCGGTCTGGTTTTCCACGACTATGATTCCATCGCCAACAAGGCCGATAAGATTTATAGCCAGACAGTACAAACTCAGATTATGCCATTGGCGAACCGCACAGGGATGACCGACGAAGAACGCAGTTTGCTTGGGCAGTGGTATCAACAAATAAAAGCGGATGGATCGAATGGTTCATGATGTAAAAGCCTCTCTTTGAGAGGCTTTTTTAATTCAACAAATACAGTACCAGATCTAACAAAACTAACGGAATGGAACTCATACAGATTTTAGCTCTCCAATACGTGGAATTGCTTTCCACTTATTGATTTCTGAATGAATTTGAGGTTTTGTCAATATGCATGCAGATGTTTTAGCACGAATCAGCAAAGGAATGGCTACCCACAATGCCTCGCAAGTTGATGAAAGGATGAAGAGTGAGGAAAACAGAATTGCATCTTTTAACTATATGAGAATACAGCTTCAACAAGGAGCTAAAAATATCGAGCCTGTAAATAATTCTGTGTAAACGCCACCAAAACTATTACTCCTTGAACCGGTCAGGAAACATAATTTCAAACCGGTTCATGGCTGCTTTCCAGTTCCTGATCGGCATGGTCCATTTCTCGGAAGCTTTTTCCATGGCCAGATAGATTACCTTCATGACTGACTCATCAGTCCGAAAAATCTTCCGGTTCTTGATCGCCTTACGAATGACGC
>NZ_LUKQ02000235.1 GCF_001647025.1 Endozoicomonas atrinae | reverse complement strand
GAAAATCAACATCATTAAAACCTTCGGGTAGCTGTGGTCGACGAGACATCTGTTCTAGATAATGCATGGTAATGATGCCTAAGCATAGTTGGCGGCAGCTTAAGGATTTAGAAAATGCGATTGGTATAAAATCCAGTTGGAACCAAGATAAACAAATAAAATGAGGACACACTGAGAAAAAGGTTATCAATATTTTCATAGAATACAGCAATAGAAAGAACAACCCCTAAACTGTTAAATATTGCATGAACAGTAAAATTTTCTTCTTTATGGCTCCTGCAATATGTAGCAAGGTTACTGATAAGGCCGATAGAAAAAAACATTATCGCTAGCATAATTTTTATACTGTTTGGCAAAAACTTCTCACTTAGACCAAGAAAATAGTCAAAATAGCCCATTGATATAAATACAAACATTGCCAAAATGGCAAGTAGTAAGTAACAAAAACACCTTTTATAGAGTGATCTAACAAATAGCTGCAATGCTTTCTTTTCGTTATTTTGCCCAGCTAATTGACCTATTCTAGGCGTCGAAGCGCTGATAAATGAATTCGAAAATTGATTGATTGCAGAAAAAGCGGCAATTGTCAAACCAACTTGTCCGGCAAGTACTGCCCCATGAGTTTTAAAGATAACAGGGACATAAAGCTGGAATATCAAATAACCACATAACCAGCTTATGGCATACTTTGTTTGCAGTCCAAGGACGGGCTTGAGATTTTTAATAGATACATGATTGTAACCATTTTTGAGAATCTGACCCCATAGCTGAGAGTTGTTCCTATAGTGGTAGGCTCCACCAACAACCGTTCCAGCAAAATAACCGCCCACCAAAGCCCAAATATCAAACCCACTAACTAACATTGCAATAGTTACAAACGTAACTGAAAATATAGAAAAAAGCTTTTCCTTATTAACTTGCTCAACTTCATTGAACCCGATGATGACAGACTGAATAAATGAAAGTAATAAAAATAAAGCGCCTACAACAGTATAAGTAATCCAGGGTAACAAGTATTCAAACTCAGAAAAGTACCAAAAACCCGCAGCTATCATAACAGGTATGATGATCACTATCATATAAAAATAAAATTTCAAGGCTGACAATATAAAAATAAAAATGTCTACATTAGTCGGCGTTTCAATGAACTTCCGTTCTGAAGTTATTTTTATACTATGAGCATTATGACTTATATACTGACTTAAAATTGTTGTAAACCCTAGATCTGCAAGAGATATGAGAGCACCTAAACTGACAAAGGAAAACCAATACCCTTGAATTTCTGATGATATTGTTAATCCCATAAACAACAACACTAACGGGCCTTTAATTAAGTTCCCCAGTGTCACCAATTGGACCCACAGTATTTTACTGTTGACTCCCAATTTATTCAGATAACTTAATATCAATTCTCTCACAGACATCAAATACCATCAATTAAAGCCTTTAGCTTTTATTAAAGAATCAAGTTAGGAAGCAATAGTGCAAAAATTTAAAATCAAACCCTATGAACCAAAGCTCTTCAAATAAGCTCGACCTTTTCTGAAAATAATTATACTCGCTGTCTTCACTTGAATAATCGGATTTAATACGGATAAAAAATACGTTTTCTTTTTTGTCTGATTAGTTACATAAACTGATTCTCGGAGAATGCTGAATACTTTGAAATAAGCCCTAACACTTTTTTTCAAATACTTTAGTAATCCAATGCCTTGTATTGAGAGAGCCTTCATCTCCAATTTGTGTCGTAGGAGTATATTCTCTGGAAAGGCATGATAAAAGCACTTTATTTTATCGATAAGTAGACCATCCTCACCATAACCCCAGTCTTTCTTTGTTTGCTCAACCTGGGTAACCAGAACTGGATTTTCTGTCAAATGCCAGACATTACCCTCTATCGAAGAGATACATCCCCAGTATATAAAAGGATATAATGTAGAGAGCTTACTTTTCACATACTTATCGTATAAACCATGTCGCCTGTATGTTACGCCACTAAGCTGGTGACATTTAAGACTCATTTCGATACATGTCTTCTCACCTGCAGTATAAAGTTTATCCGGAAGATCTGTATCCCTTCCCAATACTCCTTTTCTTTTTCCATTGGTATCAATCAGGTGAAAACTTGGAATGATCATAGCTATATCATTATTTTTAATTTTATCTAGAACTTTCAATATGTAATCTTTTGTAAGATAATCATCATCTCCTAAGTACATCACATAATCTGCTGTCGATTTCTTCAAGCATAACAGAGCATTATTTTCTAAGCCAATATTTTCACTCTGATTATAGACCTTAAAACTCCTGCAACCTTGTAACACCTGCTCGAGAATTACTTTGGTAGAGTCAGTAGAACAATTATTTGAGATAATTATATTTACTGATTGACTAACATTTTCATCATCTAAATACGCCTTAAGTAGATTTATATTTTTTTTTAAGAACTCAATACGGTTATAGGTAGGAATCAGTATATCTAGAGTCATATGCATTTTAAAGCTCTTCAAATATTTATCCTTGGTTATTTCTAACCCAATCGAACATATTTCTAACACCATCCTCAGAAGATACTTTTGGAACCCACCCAATCATTTCACTAGCCTTAGTAATATCAGCCACAAAAACTTTCTGATCACTTTCCCTTTCAGCAATTCTCTTATAAAACATTTCCTTATCAATAATCACCTCTAATTGATTGAATAGTTCCAACAAAGAAAGGCTGTTATCAATACCACCCCCAATATTAAATTCATTTCCAGCAATGTTTTTTATTCTTGTTACCGCTGAAAAATACAACCGAATCATGTCTTCAGCATGCAGAACATCTCGTACCTGCTTACCACTACCTGAAATAGTAAAAGGTTCCAGTTGTTTTCCCTGTTCTAATTCAAATGCTTTCTGGCAAAACCATCCCACCCAGCCTTGGTCGTAAGTTGAAAATTGCCGCCCGCCATACATAGAGGAGTGGCGAAACACAACCGTTTTAAGACCATAAATACGAGCATAGTCCAACATATACTGGTCAGCTGCACCTTTTGAGCATCCATAAGGAGAGTGAAAAGCCAATTGAACACTTTCATTAAATCCATCTGGTGCTTCAATGCATCTGTAACGTGTGGGTGTTTCTTCGTAAGTAAATTGTTCGAGATCTCCATACACCTTATTTGTTGATGAATAGATCACCCCGGTTTCTGGTGACTCCAGTCTTATCGCCTCAAGTAAGTTATGCGTCCCCATAGCATTGACTTCAAAGTCCATTCTTGGATCCGCTATTGAAGTTGTCATTGCAACTTGTCCAGCCAAATGAAATACAATATCTGGCTGAATTTTTCTTATCAAACGAGTCACATCATTATAATTTCTTATATCACCATGTATAAAATCGAACCCCCCCTTGCTTTTCAACCATTCGAGATTGAGGAGTGATCCATTCCGATAGAGATTGTCAAATATAAATAGCTCTATGCCCTGGCTTAATGCATATTCTGCAAGGTTGCTTCCAAGAAAGCCGCATCCACCTGTAATCAATAATTTCATCAGATTTATCCAAATTGAATTGTTTCTTGCAATGCATCTATTAGCTTAAATTTTGGTTTCCAGCCAAGTTCCGCTAGTTTTTTTATATCAGCCTTAGATTCCATAAGCTCATTTTTTCGGTATGGATAAGCAGTAAAATCGAGCTTACTTTTTGATGTTGTAATATTATGTACTGTTTCAACAAATTCCCGTATTGAAATCATATCTCCAGTGCCCAGTTCAAAATCCTCAAAACTCGGCAATTCACTGCACTCCATCAAGAGCTGATAAGCTGAAATCACGTCTTTTATATAGATAAAGTCCCTTTTTTGCTCACCTGGTGTGAGCTTAATAACTGGTACATTATTCAAACAGCTATTAATAATATTCGTTGTGAACTTGGTATCATCATCACCAGGCCCATACATATGCTCCAGCTTTATATTACAAAAACGGATACTACTTCTTTCAGAAATATTCCTGCCCCACTCAACAAACTGTTTTTTTGATAATGAATAACTATTTAAATATTTATCCAGCACTGTATCTGTATTAAAAAATACTTTTGTATCAAATAAGACCGCATTTTCCAGAAGATCAAGGGGATATTTTAAATTAACATCAAAAATTTCTGTATCTTTTTCACCATTTCTACCATAACACGTCGCAGTATGGACAATGGCTTTATAAGGATTATTTTTATCAAATGCTTTATCAAGACCACTTTCACGGCTATGGAATATCAGCTTATTTTCATAACCTTCTAACCGGCTCAGCTTTGTTTCTTTTCGGATCAGAGCATGTACTTCGTAGCCGGAGTTTACAAACGCTTTGGCTAAATGGCTTCCAAGAAATCCACTGGCTCCCGTAAGTAATATCTTCATTTCTTTTGCACCATCTAAAGCAACAAGCCGGTAAAAGCTATAGGTATTTACCGGCTTTATGATTCAAGCCACTTATTGATATTGATCAGCAAACGCTCTAAAGCTGTCGTGTACGTGAGACAACATCTCATCATTTAACCCGTGATGGCAAGCCAGCAGCACGCCGCCACGCATTACTTGATCTGCCAATGGGTAACCTTCTTCAGCCTTCTTCATCTCAATATTCTTGAAACCTGGCTGTCGCGTGATGTTACCCGTAAATACTACTCGAGTTTGAATATTCCGTTTCTCAAGGAAAATCTGCATTTCCCGACGAGTGAATGGGGCATCATCACGAATAGTCAGCGGGAAAGCCAGCCATCCTGTTCGAGAATCTGTTGTTTGCTTAGGGAGAATAAACCAGTTTTCATACTGGCTGAAGAAGTCCAGTTGTTTGTTGAAATACAATTCTCGTGCTTTTATGTTTTGCTCGAGCTTGGCAAATTGTACCAGCGCAAATGCAGCACTGATTTCTGATGGTTCCAGCTGATAGCCAATAGTCTCAAACACAAACTTGGCATCATAAGGAATACCATCAACTTCTATGTTAAAGCGATTCTCTATTGCTTCACTTTCTACAAATAATGAAGAGCTGCGCCCCCAGGAGCGAAGCAGTCTTGCTTTTGCTGCCAATTCATCATTTTTGACACACAGCATCCCGCCATTGCCAGCCCCATTAATTACATGAGAGCCATAAAAGCTGGTGATACTGATATCGGAATAATGACCACTGGAGCGACCTGTCAGTGTTCCACCAAGAGTATCTGCACTGTCTTCAATGATCTTCAAATCATGCTTACGACAAATTTCAATAATGCGATCCCAGTCACAGATATTCCCAATCAGGTTAGGTATACAAACTGCACTGGTGTTTTCGGTAATCATGGCCTCGATTTTTGCAGGATCAATGCAGTAAGTCCCTTCTTCAACATCCACAAAGGCAGGAATCAAACCGTTTTTAACCAGACAGCCGACAGTAGTCGCAAAAGTAAGCGCGGGAGTAATAACCTCACTGCCTTTCGGAAGGTCCAGTACTTCTACGGCAAGATAGAGCGCAGAAGAACCTGAGTTCACCATAATACCGTGAGGCTTATCGAACGTTTCCGCTACTTTCGCTTCAAACTCCCGCACATGCGGACCCATTTGCGTTGATGTGCGCAGCACTTTCTCAACAGCCTGAATTTCCTCCTCACCATGAACGGTGCAGCCATAAGGAACGTAAAGATAATCTTGGCGTTTAAGTTCAGTCATCGTAATACTCGATTCAAATAGCGATTACACGCTTGCCAATTGATATTGGTGGATTTGTTGAAGTGTCATTTCATGCATGTCAGCACCATTTTCATGGGCTTTATGCCATTCAGTAATCTTTTCCAGAGTCTGTTTCAGAGACCAGCGTGGCCGCCAGTCTAATCTGGAATATGCTTTGGAGCAGTCAAGCTTTAAGTAGTTAGCTTCATGTGGGTGCTCATTACTGTCCGTGCACCATTTGGCATTATTACCCCAGTGCGCTGTCAACTCATCTGCGATCCAGCCCACTGGTTTAGCATCGTGCAATTCAGGACCAAAATTCCAGGCTTCAGCATACTCACTTCCACTTTCATATAGCTTTTTCGCTATTTCCAGGTAGCCACTCAATGGTTCCAGTACATGCTGCCACGGGCGAATTGCTCCGGGGTTTCGTATAAACGCCGGCTGGCTGGAGATAAAAGCATTGATCATATCAGGAATTAAGCGGTCTTCTGCCCAATCCCCACCACCGATTACATTTCCAGCTCTGACTGTTGCAATCGCTGTTCGGTGTTCCTGGTATTTTTCGGCAGGAAAGAAAGAGTTTCGATAAGACGAGACCAGCAATTCCATACAGCCTTTACTGCTGCTGTAAGGGTCATACCCTCCCATAGGGTCTATCTCCCGATACCCCCAGTCCCATTCACGATTCTCATAACACTTGTCTGTAGTCACCAAGACACAGGCACGTACTGTATCTACACTGCGAATTGCCTCAAGTAAATGCAGTGTTCCCATTACATTGGTTTCATAGGTCTCTACTGGCTCCCGATAGGAATACCGAACCAACGGTTGAGCTGCAAGATGGAGAACAATCTCAGGTGATGAGTCTATCAGGGCTTTTTTGAGTTTCTGCCCATCACGAATATCACCAATTTGATGGTTCATATTTTCTGCCACGTTTGTAATGGCAAACAGTGAGGGGTCTGTTGGGGCTGGGAGAGAATAGCCACTCACATCGGCACCGAGTTTCTGTAACCAGAGTGATAGCCAGCTTCCTTTGAAACCAGTATGCCCTGTAAGGAATACTTTTTTCCCATGCCAGAAGTTTTCAATCACTCCCACGTTTTCCATGGTGCTTCACCTGAAGTCCAAAGTTTTTCGAGATGCAGTTTGTCTCTTAATGTATCCATTGGCTGCCAGAAGCCATGGTGCTCATAAGATGAAAGTTCACCATCCTCAGCCAGTTGCATCAGTGGCTCCTGCTCCCATATAGTCTGGTCATCCTGAATATAATCAATGACTTTTGGGGATAGCACAAAAAAACCACCATTAATCATTCCCCCGTCGCCTTTGGGTTTCTCCTGAAAAGAGATTACCCGATGATTATCCATCGTCAATGCCCCAAATCGTCCCGGTGGGAAAGTGGCAGTCAAAGTTGCCAGTGTATTCTGAGACTTATGGTGCTTAATGGATGCGGTAATATCGATATCACCAACCCCGTCACCGTAGGTAAAGCAGAAAGCCTCTTCATTCTGGACATAGTCTTCAACACGCTTTAACCGCCCCCCGGTCATGGACGCCTCACCAGTATCAACCAGTGTGACCCGCCAGGGCTCAGCTTTTTGATGGTGTACATGCATCTGGTTATCGCGCATATCAAATGTTACATCTGACATATGAAGGAAGTAATTCGCAAAGTACTCTTTGATTACATATCCTTTATATCCACAACATATGATGAAATCATTTATTCCATGAGCAGAATAGATTTTCATGATATGCCACAAAATAGGCTTACCACCAATTTCAACCATTGGTTTGGGTTTACTCTCTGTCTCCTCACTTATTCGGGTACCAAGACCACCAGCTAATATCACCGCTTTCATGTAATTATTCCTTGTTCACTTCAATTCTTTAAAGCCATGCCAAAAATGAAACAAAGACAGCCGTTTTCAAATGCTTTACCATATTTTAAATACGAAAGCCCTATTGAAATATAAAAAAAACAGCAAAAAAAGCACACTCAAACTAAAAATATAATCTTTTAAAAATGAGCTTTTACTAAAGCCATCCATTATTTTCGGACTTGACACAACTATAAAATCCGGCTGAATCTTATGATCAAAAAAATCACCAACATTTAATTTCTTTATCATAAAATCAAGTTCTTTCTCAGTCTTCACTTCTAAAATTTCATGAACAATTTCGTCATCATAAAAAAAAGCGTATTCCAGATACTTCTTGGTCTTATAAAACTCATACCACCTAATAATTGACTCAATAATTTTATTGTTTTTTTCTTCACCCTTTCCCTTAACTCTGATTTCTATGAGACCACCACCTGATTTAATCTTAAAAACCAGCAAGCTTTTTTTCATATCTTTAACAGTATTTTCTCGAGATTTTAATTTAAAATAAAAACCATATCGCCCCCCCTCCTCATTTAAAAATTTTTTTTTAATCCTAGAGAAAAGAGGCTCTTCACTAACGACAACCTCATTTTTTTTATTTTCTAAAAAGTAATTCACCCCATCTTTTAATTGATAGTTATTGACAAAATCTAAAAATCTAGAACCAGCATCCGGCATCGAGTATGAATACGGAAATATATTATCCAAATCATGAACATCGATAGAC
>NZ_LUKQ02000234.1 GCF_001647025.1 Endozoicomonas atrinae | reverse complement strand
ACTATGAAGATATTATCAATAAATGCTGTGAGGCATGGAATGAATTACTTTCTGAAGTTGGCCGATTGAAAAGTCTATGCTCCCGTTCATGGGCTGTTATTTCATAATTTAAAAATGGAATTGGTATTATTTCTGCAGAACAGGCAGATTCACTCTTTGAATTTCTGAAAAGCCACCCTGGCAACGAGCCACGATTCGACTTCACCCATGTACTTTATTACCTGGGAGGCTTAATCGCCATTGGTGCCATGACGCTGTTCATGAACCTTGGGTGGGAGTCTTTTGGTGGTATCGGTATTGTTGCCATATCCCTGGTTTATGCCGCTATCGGACTGAAAATCACGTATTCCTTCAATAACAGGGGGCTCATCGTCCCAGCCGGTATCTGTGCCACCTTTGTCGTTGCGTTAACCCCATTATTTATTTATGGCCTGCAACAGGCGCTTGGACTCTGGCCGGATGACAGTGTATACAGGGATTATCATCGTTATATTCAATGGCACTGGTTGTACATGGAGCTGGGGACCTTAGCCGTTGGTATTTCTCTGGCCTGGAAGTTCAAGTACCCATTTATGGTTATGCCCATTGCCGCCACGCTCTGGTATATGACGATGGATATCTCCGCCATGATTTCCGGTGGGGACGTTGACTGGGAGCTGCGTTCGCTGGTCTCCCTTTATACGGGGTTATTAATGATTGGACTCGCCTTCTGGGTAGATATCCGATCCCATGCAAAAGCAGACTATGCTTTCTGGCTTTACCTCTTTGGCGTTATTGCCTTCTGGGGTGGCCTGTCGATGCAGGACTCAAACAGCGAACTGGGAAAATTTATTTACCTCTGTATCAACTTACTGATGGTTGGCATTGGCGTTTTACTGACCCGACGGGTTTTTGTGGTGTTTGGTGCCATAGGTTGCTGTGCTTACCTCGCCCACCTGGCTGACGATGTTTTTCGTGACAGCTGGTTGTTTCCTATTGCTCTTAGCGCCATTGGACTGGTTATTATTTACCTGGGTATTCTCTGGCAAAAGAATGAGCAGTTGATAACGATGAAAGCCCGCAGCCTCCTGCCACCAGCGTTACGCAAACGTCTGGAAAACCATTAGCAACCTCTCGACTCAGGATGCCTGGAGGTGGCCATGAGTTTGTTATTTACTCCAATTCGGCTATAACAGACCTGTTATTCTGATCAAATGGCAGGCAGTCATGAATATAACAAGGTTTCTGCTCTACTTAATCCCCTGCACCTTTTTCACATCAACGATACTGGCACAAAACTGCCAGAGCCCTGCTGGCTTATGGACAAGTAATTCCGGCGCTAAACTTGATATTCGCGACATCAATCCTGATACCGGGCAGTTCACGGGAAGTTTCAAATCCCCGGACACTCTGTTTAAGGATGGTCCCCATATGGGTACAGGGTATGTGGGCAATGTAAAAGAGCCACCCCTACCAGGAGCTGAACAGCCTGCCAGCACCGTTTCGTTCACGGTTAAATGGCCAGATCAGTCTATCTCATCCTGGAATGGTTATTGTGAGTTAAAAGATGGAATACCTTCTATTACCAGTTTGTGGCTGTGGGTCAGACCAGAAGTTAATAAATACATAGAACACTTCAATACCGGATACACCATTTTTACTCCCTACCCTAAGAATGATGAAAAACAACCCGTCCCCTCATCCTGGAAGCAGGGCTGAAGGATAGCCCTACCGACCATCATAATTCAGATTTCACCCATATCAGTGTTAGCATGGTGTTCAAGAATAAAAACCGAACAGGGAATCATCATGCTCAAAATGAAAAAACAATGCCAGCAGTGCCAGGCAAAAACCGATGAAGCAGACCTGGCATTTATCTGTTCCTTTGAGTGCACATTCTGCTCCCCCTGCTCAGACCATCACGATTTTATCTGTCCAAACTGCAGTGGAGAACTGCTGCAACGACCAAGGCGAACCCGAACTCCACTGGATGTCAGCCTGGATCAGGTAAAAAAGAAACTTTTCGGAAAGTAATACCAGCACATGGTTTCAATGAGTTTGATGTGTTCAGTGGTTCGTAAAGCGGTCATACGCAAGGCGAACCTGTGCAGGAATACCGAGCGTCTTTCAAGCATGTTCAACGCAGACAGATAGCCACTTTATGAGCGTGAAGATTTGAGCCTTAACTCTACGCTGGCGACCCTATGACTCCTCACGCCACCTTGCTTCAGGACACAAATCTTCAGCAACACGATGATTTAGAAAGGTACCGGGTATTGGCGGAACACAGCATTGATGTCGTCCAGCACCTCTTTAGATAATGTAAGGTGGCAGGCATCAATATTTTCCTTAAGCTGCTCAAGTGAACTGGCTCCAATAATCGTAGAAGTAACACCTTCTGTTTGATAGACCCAGGCCAGAGACATCTGAGCCAGAGATAGCCCATGACGCTCTGCTACAGCATGATAGCCTTCAATCGCCTTGTGAGTCATTGGGGTATTTCGGAATTGACCATTTCTCTGCTTAACAGACCACCTGGAGCCTGCCGGAATCTGGCCATTTCGGTACTTGCCAGACAGCACACCACCACCAAGTGGCGACCAGGGCAGATAAGCAACCTCATTTAAAACACAGGACTCCAGTAAATAGGGTGAGTCTTTGGCATGTATCAAATTGAACTCATTCTGAATAGATACCATCCTGGGAAGATCATACTTCTCACTTAGCCGTACGTACTCTCCAATCCCCCAGGGCGTATCATCTGAAAGGCCGCAATAACGAATCTTTCCAGCTTTAATACAATCATTCAGCCCATGAAGAATATCCAGCATTTCCGCTTCCTGCTGCCTGCGATCCACTTGTGTATGGGGAACCATTCCAGGCCAGTGTTTAGCAAAGTGCGGAGAGATACGGTTTGGCCAGTGCAACTGATAAAGATCAATACAGTCTGTATTCAGGCGTTTCAACGAGCCTTCGACGGCCTCTTTAATACTCTTACCACTGATTGGACTGCCTTTACGTATCCACGGCAGTCCCACACCAACAATTTTTGTGGCAATGACAACATCATCACGTTTGCCCGGATTGGCCCGGATCCATTCACCAATAAATCGTTCAGTCTCTCCACTGGAGTCTTCATTAGGTGGAATAGGATACATCTCGGCCGTATCGATAAAGTTAACCCCCTGATCCAGTGCGTAGTCAATCTGCTCAAAGGCCTCATTAAGGGAGTTCTGTTGCCCCCAGGTCATGGATCCCAGGCAGACCTCTGTCACCTGCAGCTCACTGCATCCCAGTTTAATTTTTTTCACTGACCGACTCCCCGGTGTTTTCAAGGGTTAACATACGTTACCAGTAATAGAAAAACACAATCAGGGGAATAATCAAATCCACACTGCAAACTCACCCCCGAACAGAGTCAACAGCTGATTATTGATCTGCAATGCGATATAGAAGCTTAATAAAGGAGTCCGTACTTTTCTGGCTGGCTGACTCAACCCCAAATTTATTATGAAAATAGATGGACAGTTGACACTCCCGATTACCTAGAATAACGGTGTAGCAATCATCCATTGACCTTGCGGTAACACCTTCCAGGAAATAGCCCCCAGTAACCTGTTCTCCCTTTTCCAAAATACGGGCAAATGCCAAAAGACACTTTTGAATATCTATATGCTGATCCACTGAATGCCTCCTTCAGGAAAATCAAAGTTCCCTTATTACGTAATTTTCAGGGAGGCATAGAGAAAACAATGCAATATAAACACCACAAGAGTGACGATTGCTCTCATGGACAAATAAGACTTTACACGCCCGTCGGCCAGAGGCTCTGTATGAACGCACTCAATGATCAGTGTTGCAAGGTAACCAATGGAAAGAAACACCAGCATCTGACGATCTGCCAGCCCTGCCAGAAGCCCTCCGAATACCCAGAGTGCGATTGCATTACTGGCCAGCACTTTGATAACACTTCTGGATCGATTCTCGCTGTAAACAGCCTGGCCCCATAACGAGCCTGCCATAAAGCTGCAGATAATGACGGAATAAATAATGAAGAGGTGCTCTCCGCTGGTATCAAATAGAGACTGTCCTCTGATGGATAAGGACAGCGAAATAATAAAAGGCGTTATCCCAAGCCAGGCAAGCCAGTACATGAGTCGTTGAAAGCGATCCACTGGTTTCTCCTTCTGTTCAGCCTTTTCTCTCACAATAACGCCCTTCCCGTTTCAGGCGACGTAGGGTAATGGCATCATAACTCCAGGTGAGGCACTGCCTGATTCCAGGTAATATGATGATTTCCCCCAACCATCGCCAATGGGGAAGGTGGCGTAACAGAAAACCATAACTGTTCATACTGGTCAGAACTGTGCCGTCATCGCAAAGAATATGCAGTTTCTCCAGCGCCTTTTGCGGGCTGATGCCTTGAGCCAGCAACACTTCCTGCTGACCGGTGATATCAAACCATTCAACCTCACAGGTATAGGGCTTATCCCTCCAGCGAGCAAGGGCTCTCAGGCAGACAGGGCAAGCTCCATCGTAAAATACAGTAGCTTTCATACCTACTTTCAATCAGCTTTCTCCAGTGAAGGTTAGCCAGAAACCACCACAATCAAAGAATTATTGCTTTTATGCTTATTCATCCTGTACGAATGATCAGATTAACTGGATCAGCCCATCTCATTACTTCGGGTTTATTATTGCTGAATGAATGTGTTAGCCTGAAATGGATAAAAATCAGAATAATAGAGCCGATAAAATGATTAACCGAACGACCTTTATGGTCGGAGTGGCCTACCCGGTTAGAGAGAACTCTGCTCAACTAATGTGTTGATCATGAGTGGGAATGGCCCGTCAGGTTGACCTTTATCAGGGATTGATAAACGGGAGCCTCTGTCGTGTATATTCTGCGGTTGAATACTGCCGGTCAGCCAGTTGAGTGGCTTACCTGGCAGGAAACAGTATGCCTCTACTCAAGAGAGTTGGTTCGCTGGAGTCTGGGAGACATTATTTATCGAGTCCATGGCGGCTATAACCGATGGCTGGAAGATCGAACAATTATTGAACTTCCAAGTATCGTTGCCTGTGGCGGTAAACGCCTTTTTCCCTGCCGAAACAACCCTGCCCTTACCAATTATTCACTGTTTGAAAGAGATAATTATCAGTGCATGTATTGTGGTCACTTCTTTAAAAGAAGGGAGCTGACCCGTGATCATATTCTGCCAAAATCAAGGGGAGGCATTGATGACTGGATGAACGTGGTTGCTGCCTGCCGGCGCTGTAATCAGTATAAAGGAGACAAACTGCTGGAAAACACTGAGATGTCACTGATCGCCCTGCCCTACCGCCCCAATGCTGCCGAATATCTTGCACTGGTAAACAGCCAGAGAATCCTGCCAGATCAGGCTGAATACCTCAAAACCCAGTTTTCCAAAAACTGCCGCTGGAAAAGCCGTAATCGCAGTAAAACCTCAGGAATATTACAACCCCTCTAAATCGCAAGATATGCTGGAGCCTCTGTCTATAACAAGGGCTCCCGTGTAAAATCCCCTTCTGTTCATTTTTTGTGTTGGATTAAGCAATGCCCCTGAATCTCGACAACGATGGCTATCTGGCCAACCTTGACGAATGGAATACCGATGCTGCCAATGAGCTGGCGGCTCTTGAGGGTATTATGCTCACTGAAGCGCACTGGGAAGTCATTTATGCGCTTCGGGCGTTCTATCAGCAGTATGAACTGGCCCCGAATCAGCGCCCCTTTGTTAAACATATTGCCAATACCCTTGGAAAAGCCAAAGGTAACAGCCTCTATCTGATGAAACTTTTTCCTGAAAGTCCAGCCAGAGTGGCAGCCCGTATTGCCGGACTGCCACGCCCTACCAACTGCTTCTGATCCCATAAACAATTAGGTCATTCTGCCGAGAAATCAAAAAGAATACCCTAATCAGGAATATGGGCAGATGGAACCCCAAAAACTCGACAGAATCCTGCTGGTTGAAGACAGTTATCACATCCGGTCACTGCTCAATATGACGCTGACAGTGCTGAATAACTATCAGGTATACGCATTCGACTGTGGTGAAACAGCCCTTAATCAGGCCGCTGATCTAGACCCACAGCTGATCATTCTTGATGTTATGATGCCGGGTATGGATGGGCCTACAGTCATGGAAAAGCTTAAAACCTTCTCCAAATACCGGGATATACCCTATATTTTCCTGACCTCAAAAGTGCATAGAGATGACCTGGCTGATTTTGAAAGGTATGGTGTTACCGGAGTGATCGCCAAACCCTTTGAGCCAACAGAACTTTCCGGCATGATTGAGTCAATCTGGGCTAAATATCACCAGAGCCGCAACGACCTCTATAAGGATCAATTTTTACTGCTGCAGGAAGAGTATCTGGAAAACCTGCACATCACTATCGACTCACTTAACCGGCACACTAATAGTCTGGAGCAGCATATCGGTTATACATCTGATCAGCTGGATGAGTTATCTATACTGATCAATGATCTGTGTGGCTCAGGGAAAACCTATGGTTTTGATGATATCTCCAGCTCAGCCCAGATACTTGTAAACTTCCTGGCTACGGTTGACCCTGTCGAGGGAACAGTTTCACTTTCAGAGCGCGATTCGGCGCGGGTAACCGCATTGATTCTTGGCCTGATAACGATCATCGAGAAAGCCTGTGAGGATGCTAAATCACCTGAGCGGTTAAAAGGCAGTATCAGTTTTACAAAACAGAAGTGATAAACAGGCCAGAAGAGGGTACGTGCAATTTATCATACCCCTTCTCCTACTAGTAGGCCTCCCTCGCTGAAGGAAGCGTAAAATAAAAGCAGCTTCCCCCTTTAACTCTATTGTTCACACCTATTGTGCCACTATGCTTCTCAATGATGGATTTGGAAATACTTAACCCCAAGCCAGTACCTGACGTTTTTCTTGTCATATGTGACTCGGTCTGTGTAAACGGCTGAAATATTTTTTCCTTGCTCTCATTGTCAATACCTGGCCCTTCATCTTCAACAAATACAATGGCATCGCTTCCCTCTGCCTGCTCAATACGCACAGTGACTTTGCCATTATTTGGCGAAAATTTAATGGCATTTGAAAGAAGGTTGGTAATTACCTGTTCAATACGTAACTTATCTGCTGTCACATGAATCGCCTCAGAAGTAGGCTGGAATTCAAGCACGATATCTTGTTCAGATGCCAGAGGCTGACATTCCTCAATGCTATTTTTGGCAAGTGATACAAGATCTATCTTCAAAAAATCAAAGTACATACCTCCAGAGCTGATTTTCTGTAAGTCAAGGATATCATTGACAATCTTAATAATACGATGGGTGTTATTTTCTGATATCTTCAGTAGCTTTCTAACACTCTCATCAACCTGCTCAGAAGCCACTTTTCTGATGAGCTGCATGGACCCAAGGATAGAAGTTAATGGGGTTCTCAGTTCATGGTTAACCGTTGAAATAAATTCATCTTTCATCTTCTCATTGTTTTTACGTTCTGAAATATCATGAAGCAAACCAATAAAAACAATCTCACCATTAACTCTGGCTTGACTCACACCAAGCCGGAGAGGAATTTTACTGCCATCTTTTCTCACCCCTTCGACATCACGACCGATACCAATTATTTTTGGTGGGATACCATCAAGATAGTTTTTTATATAACTATCATGCTCCATTTTTATAGCTTCAGGAGTGATCATACTGACATTATGACCAATCATTTCATCATTTGAATAACCAAACATGGATAATCCAGCTTTATTAACAGACTGAATAATCCCCTTGCTATCGATGGTAATAATCCCATCAATGGTATTATCGAGAATAGCCTGAAGCTTCTGAGTCAGAGTTTGATAACGAACATGAGCTTCCCGCCTCGTATGAATATGCCGTCTCCTCAAATAAACAGAGGTCACCACCAGCAACATGATCGCAACCAAAAGGAAAGAGACAGTCCAAGCTATCGATTGATAGCGATTATATTTAATTGACTGGACAGGCTTCACAACCAAAGCCCATTGTCTATCAGCAACATCAATCGTAGAAACACTAATCAGGCCATTCTTATCCGTTAGCACTTCAATGGTTGGTAAATCCACACCACTTTCTTCCCCCAGAGAAGCCAGTGGATAAAGGTTATTGCTATCATTTAAATCATAAATATAAATTTTCAGATCAGGGTGTAACTCCAGGGAATGTAATTTAAATTGTGTAAACGCTTGTCGTTAATACTCCAAAATGGAGAATAACAATGAGCGTTGAAATCAACGAAAAACTGGTAGATCAAATAGCCAGTCAGATTAAAACTCAGGATGATC
>NZ_LUKQ02000233.1 GCF_001647025.1 Endozoicomonas atrinae | reverse complement strand
TTGAGAACCTTATTTCCGAAGATTAAAAAAACGGAAAGCGTATAGTTGTGTGATTTTGAAGATTTAAGTTGGACTTACCATCATGCTAGTAATTTGAGATAGCTTCTTACAAAGTCGCACATCGCGTTAATTATTGAATTGAATAATAGGTGACTGGGTAATCTTGTTTTAAATCAGTATTGATAAAAATGGATACCGTATTTATTTAAAAAATAACACTGATTTTCAAAATAACTAATTAACGTTCATGAATGTTGAGTCGAGGAATTCATTCAATTGTGTTGTAAAGCAATATTTCTAATGAGTAGGAGAAAAGTAAGCTGCTTTATGACTTGGCTCAGGGCAGTAAACAATAACATTGTGCAAGATTATTCAGTAACAAAGGTGTGTTCTGGCTACAGGCAGTGATAACCGGCATTTTGCTCTGAATAATTCAACCGCCTCATCCAGTCAGCTATTAAAAGAACGACAATGTCTGCTTTCTACTGATCAGCTTCAGCGTTCCAGCTATTTGAGTGCACCGCCCAGTTTTATTTGCTCATGTACGGTATGTTTTAAATGACTCCGCTTAAAAAAGATTGTCCCCATCGCAATCATCTTTCTGGGGCTGTTCTGCTTCCCAGAAATAGTATTTCCCGAAGGTGTATTTTCAGTCTTACAGCAACGGGTAATGGCCATTTTTATTCTGGCAACCCTGTTGTGGGTAAGTGATGCTGTACCAGCGTTTGCGACGTCCCTTCTTATTATTATGCTGCTGATATTGACCGCTTCAAACAGCGCACCTTTTCCACTCAGGGACGGTCTTGGTGAGGATATGCTGAACTATGTGACTATTTTCAATAGTCTGGCATCGCCCGTCATTGTTCTTTTTCTGGGGGGATTCTTTATTGCCTTGGCGTGCGCCAAGTACAAAGTTGATATCAACCTGGCCCGTGTCTTATTAAAGCCTTTTGGCCAGAAGTATGAAATTGTGATGCTTGGCGTGATGATCATCACAGCCATCTTCTCCATGTTCATGAGTAATACAGCGACCAGCGTTATGATGCTGACTATCATGACACCACTGGTAGCTCGAATGGACAGTCAGGATCCAGGGTGTCGCGCCATGGTATTGAGTATCCCCATCGCTGCAAACTTGGGGGGGATGGGAACACCGATTGGAACACCGCCCAATGCTATCGCTTTTCGATACTTCGTTGGTGAGCATGCGTTGTCTTTTGGTGGCTGGATGCTGTTCGCAGTACCGATTACCGTCATTATGATTGCTTTCAGTTGGTGGTTACTGCAGAAGATGTACCCTTCCAATGGTGGTGACCTGGATGTTCAGATTGATGGCCGTTTTGAGAAAGGCCTGAAGCCTTACATTGTTTATATCACCATGGCATTGACCATCCTGCTGTGGATGTTCTCCAGTGTCCACGGCATTAATGCTTATGCCGTTGCCATTATCCCGGTTGCTGTATTCAGTCTGTGTGGCATTGTCGATAAGCATGATCTGAAACACATCAGCTGGGATGTGCTCTGGCTGCTTGCGGGCGGTATTGCCATCGGTACTGCTCTGGCCTCGTCTGGTCTTGCAGAGTTGATTGTCAGTATGGTGCCATTTGAACAGTTCGGTGCGGTTGCCATCATTCTGGGGATCAGCGTGCTGTGTATGATTATGGCGACATTCATGTCTCACACGGCCACTGCTAACCTGCTCATGCCTATTGCCATTTCCATGTCCACTTCAGTGGCCAGTATTGAAGAGATGGGAGGACTGGTTGTGATTGGTACAGCAGTTGCCCTGGCGTCTTCTCTGGGGATGGGCCTGCCAATCAGTACTCCGCCCAATGCCCTGGCTCATGCGACCGGATTGGTTGATACCAGAGACTTTATCAAAACCGCCCAGATTCTGAGCCCATTGGGGGTTATATTGATCTTTGCGGTATTGATGTTGATGACTTGGATGGGCTTCTTTTAAGGGGTAATGTCACTCATGTATGCGGTGATTTTTTAAGTTGAAATAAAGCCCGACCGTCAGGATAGCTACCTGGCACTGGGTGCAAAAATGCGTGAACAGCTTGCTGACTACCTGGGTTTTATATCGGCGGAGCGTTTTGGCAGCCTGACTCAGGAAGGAAAGATTTGCAGCCTTTCCTTCTGGGAGAGTGAAGAAGCGGTGTCTCAGTGGAAACAGGACATGAGCCACATGCTTTGTCAGCAGAATGGCAGAGACCACTTATTCAGTGATTATCGGATTCGGGTTGCCAGGGTTGAGAGGGATTATAGGATGACAACCCCGTGACCGGGGTTGTTGTACATAGTTTGGCTTCTGATTAGAAATAACCCATCACACCCAACAGGGTAATTACTGAAAAGATCAGGACCACACCAATGGTACTGATGAATTTGCCGGTTTTGATAAAGTCTTTGCTGGCAACCATGCCGGTGGCATGCGCCAAAGCGTTTGGAGGCGTACTGATTGGCAATGACATTCCCATTGATGCTGAGAGCGCGACACAGATCACCATAAGACTAACGCCACCATAATTTTCCAGCCCACTCAAAACTGTAGCCACTGAAACCGCAATTGGCATTAGCAGGTTTGCTGTGGCGGTGTTTGACATAAATGTTGCCATCACCATCGAGACGACGGCCATCAGGAACAGCACAACAAAGGTTCCCATGGTGTCGAAGGGAATGGTTTGAACAATAGCTCGTGCCAGGCCACTTTTTTCTAGGGCATAGCCCAGTGCAATACCACCGGCAATTAACCAGAGTACATCCCAGTTAATCTTTTTAATGTCGTTCGTATCGATAATCCCGGAAAGGGAGAAAACGATGACTGGTAGCAAAGCGACAGTGTACGAATTTACACCATGAATGCTGGAGGTGGTCCATAGAAGCACCGTTGCAGCGGTTGTTGCATAAACAAGATAAGCTTTTGGCGATCTTTCAAATGTGCATTCGATTTTAACGGCGAGTTCTTTGATGTTTCCCGGGTATAGCCTACGCAACAGTACCCAGGCAATCATGATTAATCCCACGGCCATGGGAATGGCAAACAGCATCCATTCACCAAATGTAATGGCATGCTCGCCGGTTAAATAGCGAAAAGCAATGGCGTTGGGTGGTGTGCCGATGGGGGTTCCAATACCGCCGATATTGGCGGCAATGGGTACGGCAAGGATAACGCCCTTCACGCCGTTATCGGTGGTATCAACGTTTGCCAGCAATGGCGTCAGCAAGGTCAGCATCATTGCTGTTGTTGCGGTATTACTCATAAACATGGAGAAGAAGGCGGTAATTCCCATCAGGCCGAGCATAACGTTCTTGTAATCGCTGCCAATAGGTTTTAACAGGACCCTGGCCAGGTTGATGTCCAGTTTGTACTTTGTGGCTGCAATCGCAATAAAAAAGCCTCCAAGAAAAAGCACGACAACCGGTGCAGCCAGACTGCTGAGGATCTCTTTGTAGTTGAGCATATCCTCCGGATTCAACGCTTCTCTCAGGAAGTATGGGCTGGTATTTGAAACCGTTATGGAAAGCAGGCCGAGAATAAGCAGTGACGTTGCATAGGCAGGCACAGCCTCAGAGACCCAGAGTAATGTCGCCATCAGGAAAATAGCCAGCACCCGTTGTTGTTCAATAGTGATGTTGGCGATAGGGATAAATTCAGCGGGTATGAAAAAGAGAAAGAAGAAAGAGGCTGCAATCAGCGATAGCTTGAGAATTCGCGACATAGACGTCATTCAACCCTTGAGGTGCAAAAAACAGTTTAAAATTCTTAGTGGTGTTTATGATGCATCAACGGTTCAGCAAACATACTGAAGCAGGTCAATGAAAAAGGAATTTCAAAAGTGAATATAATTCAGGTAGTAAAACGAAAATAAAATATTTGAAGGTTGCATGACAATATGAATCAATGCATTTCTCAGATACAGGGCTTGGGTGGTGTAATAGGTTGTCTTGCCAGCCACTCCTGCTCCCACTGGGGGATTTCATCGGCGGGCATGGGCTTGGCAATGAAGTAGCCCTGTGCCTGATCACAATTTAACTCATTCAGTAACTGCCAGCTCTCAAGTGTTTCTACCCCCTCTGCAACGGTTTGCATATTAAGCTTGTGGGCCAGGCTGATATTAGCTTCAACAATTGCTTTATGAGTTTTGTCATTACAGGCATTAGAGACAAATGAGCGATCAATTTTCAGCTCACTGAAAGGGATTCGGTTTAGCTGCTGCATGCTGGAATAGCCGGTTCCAAAGTCATCAATAGAGAGCGAGAAACCATGGAGCTTCAGTCTGGCTAATGTTTCCAGGGAAAGCGCTGCATTTTGAATCAGACTGCTTTCTGTAATCTCAAGATTCAGCAGTTCTGGAGGAATACTCAAATCCCGCATTTTTCCAATCAGCATGTCAGGTAGGTCGGTATTGGTCAGAATAGCTGCAGAAAGGTTAATACCAACGGCAATATTTCTTTCTTGTTCACGCCAGATTCGAATCTGATCCAAAGCCAGATCGATCATTTTTGTGGTCATGGGTGCTATCAGACCGGAACTCTCCATCATGGGGATAAAGTGGACTGGGCTGATAACTCCTGCTTCTGGGTGATGCCAGCGAGTCAGAGCTTCAACAGAGATCATTCGTCCACTCTTCAGCAAGACTTTTGGCTGGTAGTAAAGAACGAACTGGTTGTCATCAATGGCTTTCTCAAGCTCTTCTTCATCAAAGATCAGTTCTCTGGATGTGACGGGACAGGCTTGATTCTCAGCCTGTTCGGAGAAGTAAAATTCCAGTAATTCTCTAAGGCGGGTACGGGACATTGGTTTGGGCATATGGCCCAGCACCATCAGGCCGTGAGCCAGGGCCATATCTTCTACGATTCGGACTAGAGATGCGTCCATGGCACTGAGAACAATCACACCTTTGGAAAGCTTTTGCTCAGCGAGGTGTCGGATAAACAGAATACCATCCATGCCCGGCATATCGAGGTCACAGATAACGATATCAACGGCACCTCTGTTTTGAAGAAATTTCAGAGCCTCCTCACTGCTTTCTGCAGTAAGCAGTCTGCCAACATTAAGCCCTGAGACCGTTTGCTCTGCAACCATCCGCTGAAAGGGATGATCTTCCAAAATCAAGATACTGAGAGAGGTTATTCTACTGTCCATATACTGGCCGGGTGAAAATGACTCCATCCATAAAGTATGGCGTATTGGACAGTATGAAGTGGTTTTTTTTGTGATTATTGGATGAACGGAACTTCAGATCAGTACCAGAAGGGTATGCCTTCTGGTAACTGTTTGAAAAACATCAGTTTCCTGATTTTGTTCTGGACCATTCACGGGTGATGTAGCGCTTCAGCTTGCTAGGCAGCTCTTTGAATACAAACAGCTTCTCCATGGTTTCCTTGGAAGGGAAAACACCCGGGTCATTGGCGATTTCAGGCTCCACAAAGGCTTTTGATGCTGGATTCGGGTTGGTATAGGTGACGTAGTTGGTCACTTCAGCAATGACTTCTGGCTCCATCAGGTAGTTCAGCATCTTGTGCGCGGCGTCTTTATGCTTTGAGTCCTTGGGAATAGCCAGCATATCAAACCACATGGCAGCACCTTCCTTGGGAACAACATAGCGGATATCCAGACCATTTCCTGACTCTTTGGCACGATCACGGGCGATCATCATATCGCCGGACCAGCCCAGGGCAACACAGATATCACCATTGGCCAGGTCAGAAAGCGAGCGGGATGAGTGATAGTAGCTGACATAAGGAGCTACGGTTTTGATCTTCTCTACCGCTTTTTTGTAATCCTGCATCTGCAGACTGTTACCGGGGATGCCCAGATAGGCCATAACTGAAGGCAACACTTCACTTGGCGCATCCAGGAAGGCAACACCGCACTTCTGCAGCTTCTTCATGTTCTCGGGCTCAAAAATCAGTGCCCAGCTGTCCACAGGGGCATCTTTACCCAGTACCTTCTCTACCGCTGCCTTGTTATAGCCAATACCGGTGGTTCCCCAGAGGTAAGGGATCCCGTAGGTATTGCCTTCATCAAAGTTATCCGAGATCGCCTTCATAATGACGGGATCGAGGTTCTTCAGGTTAGGCAACTTGGACTTATCCAGCGGCTCATAAACGCCAGCACGAATCTGCGTCTTGTAGAAGTCGTGAGAAGGAGAGACCAGATCGAAACCACTGCGGCCGGAGAGCAGTTTACCTTCAAGCACCTCATTACTGTCATAAACGTCATAAACCACGTTGATGCCGGTTTTGTCGGTAAAGTTCTTGATGGTGTCTTCAGCGATGTAATCGCTCCAGTTGTAGAAATATAGTTTCTCCGCCTTGTTATCTGAGGCCTGGAGCTGGGCAGCACAGAGCAGTGCGGCGACGATGAACAACTTTTTCATAAGCGTGCCGTGAACCTTATACAAGGGAAATAATTGGGAGCGCGATTATATAGCAGTAACACTGTTCTACAAGTCTGTTCCTATGGGTTAATAACAGAATATCGGGCAGGGTGACCAATTCCTGCGATACTGACTAGGGTTGTTATCGGTTTGAGACTAAGTTGATGCATGCTTTTCGTTCGATTCTTCTGGCAGTTACCCGGCAACACACCTCGGATATGGAGCTACAGCAGGCCTTTCGACTGGCTCTGGATAACCGGGCCACATTATTGATTGCTCTGTTTGATCAGAGCCTGGAAACTCTGAACCACCTGCAATTCATCCCGTTGGAAAAAAAGCTGGAAGACCACCTCAGGCAGCAACTTGAAGATGAACTCGAACGACTGAAGGCCCTGGCCTGGGAGCAGGGTATCGAAGCGGAGACGTTGGTGGTTCCTGGCCGGCCCAGGCAGGCCATTCATAAGGTGATCAAGGATCATCATATTGACCTGGTCATCAAACTGGCGGATGCCAGTGGAGCCCTGACTCGTAAACAGCTGACCGGCAATGACCTGGCCCTGCTCAGAAAGTGCCCGGTTCCCATTTTAATGATGGCAGACCGAGATCAGCTCCCGGACTTCAGTGGCAAAATCATGGTGGCCATGGATGCTGGCGACCCGGACTCGGATGCCCACGATTTGAACCGAACGTTATTGCAATATGGTGTCTATCTGGCAAGCCAGGAAAAGGCTGCGCTGCATCTTGTCAGTGTCTGGAATGTTCCCCTGGGGAGGCGTTCCCTGAAAACATTGTCTGATGAAGAACTCTACGAATTGCAGGAAATTACCCAGCGGCGTTATCACAACAAACTGCAGGAAGTGATGCAGGAAGTGGGTGTGATAGAAAATGATGAACAGCAGCCTGTATCCATTCATTTACTCAGGGGCAACCCTGCCACCGAGATCCAGCAACTGGCCAACGAGTTGAACGTTGATGTGATTGTGATGGGAACGCTTGGGCGTCATAAGGAAGGTATTCTGGTGGGGAATACGGCTGAAAACATCATGAACAGCATCTACTGCTCAATACTGGCGGTGAAGCCGGAAGGGTTCATCAGCCCGCTGGCAGAAGCTGCCAGCGGTTAATCATCAAACCTGAAGGAAGAGGTCAGGGTTTGAGGCCACTCATGTATTCAATAGCAATACTGATCTCTTCATCAGAACAGTCCATACAGGTACCTTTAGCAGGCATGCTGCGAATACCGTTGATGGCATTGGACAGCAGACTGCTGAATCCGCCAGCGGTCTTCTCAGCAGCTTGCCATGCAGCGGCATCATCTTTTTTAGGCGCACCTAACAGACCAGAACCGTGGCAGGCCACACAAAACTGGTTGTAAATCGCATCACCGCTTCTCGGACCGCTACTGGAGCTGGCTGCTATTCCGGCAGTACTGGCACACTCTTCACCGGCAAGACACACGGAGCCCACAGGAGCAAGACGCTCGCTTATCTCACCACGAGTAGTTGGATCAAGGTCTGCAGCCGGCTTGGCAAAGACCAGCGACGCGAAAAGTCCCCCGACTAACAGAATCAAAGCACGCATATGAGTTCCCCGTGACACTCGCTTGTCCTCTTAAGGCGATTAATGGCTATCTTGTTGTAGGCGTTGCATGAGCTGATACTGCCAGAGCTAGTAAAAAAGTAGCTTAAGACTCGCTTATAAGCTTTCGCCTGTGTAGCCGAATTATTTTAGGCAATGGGATTATAGATCAATTGGCATTTCTAAAACAGCGGTTTATACGGTGCAGATTTCGGTAATTCTTGTGATTTGCCTGTGTGAAGTGCTCTGCCCATGGCATAAGCAGCCTTTATACTGGCTCATATATTACGCGATGTGCGACTTTGTAAGAAGCTATCTCAAATTACTAGCATGATGGTAAGTCCAACTTAAATCTTCAAAATCACACAACTATACGCTTTCCGTTTTTTTAATCTTCGGAAATAAGGTTCTCA
>NZ_LUKQ02000232.1 GCF_001647025.1 Endozoicomonas atrinae | reverse complement strand
ATCATCCTGAGTTTTAATCTGACTGGCTATTTGATCTACCAGTTTTTCGTTGATTTCAACGCTCATTGTTATTCTCCATTTTGGAGTATTAACGACAAGCGTTTACACAATTTAAATTACATTCCCGAACACTCCAAGAAGTTCCTGGAATACATAAAACAAGGTTTTTCTCTATATGGTTTTGAAGTAAACCCCGATGATCCTGAGCGGCTTATGGAAATGATTAAAAGCAGCAATATACAAGAGAGGATGACTCACGATAAGCTAAGCGACCTATCCGAAGGAATAAAGAGGCAAATTCAGTTAGGTTCTCTGATCAGTACATTAGGCCACTATGATTCTGACGTGACTGAAGCTGGTTATTATCATGACCTTTATAACCTGTCCTGTTGGATTAACCCGGATAAGCACTCTCCTGCAGCAACAGAGCTGCCGCCTCAAAGTACCAGACTCTCTGTACTGCCCTGCTTACCAGGAGTAATTGAAAATCAGGCAAGCAGCTACATAGTGTTTCAGAATGATGAAATTAATGATTCATGATGACAACACAAACCCACTAAAGAAGACAAGAGAGCTTCTGCCAGCTGACTATTTACGGGGTATCAGGGGTGTTTTCAATTAAACATGCAAGTATTCACCATTTAACCCCGTTAATATTGTAATAGCCTAACGATACCACGAGTCTAATAACCCATGAGTGAATTCCCTGAAATAAGGGAAAAGCCACTCTCCATTACTGCTTCCTCCATAAATCAGTATTCGCTACTCCTGTTATCTACCATAGAAAAAACATAGGACTTTTATTTCTGGACCAATTACACCATTGTCAATCAAATAACCTCTGTAAAGTACCCACAGAATCTATTCATCAAAAAATCGATATCCTCCAAACATTAGATACTTAATGTGATCTGACAGATTCAATCTGCATAAAATAATGTTCCCTATTGGAACTTTTTGAAAAAATAACAATCACTAAAGAAGGCCGTAGTGGCAGGTATTTTTCTTACAACATCCCCCTATTCACTACTTACTCTACCGACAATCAAAGGATTAAAAACATGATCTTTCGTGCCTTGCTACTTTCCTTTCTGCTTTCGACTTCAGCCCTGGCTTTTGCAGGTAATGACTATAACTACACTTTTATTAATACTGGCTTTGGCTACAATAATCAGAGCCAAGGTACACAAAACATTGACGGAACCACCTGGTTTTTAAATGGCGCCTATAAAATTCCTTCCATACCAGTCATCCTGAATGCGGGATATTCTTATGGCCGTATTGATAAGCATGAAGTTGCCAGCAATGTCGAGATTGATGGCAGCTCTTACTTTGCGGGAGCCAGCCTGTTATTGAAGCCAACGGACAGGTTCCATGTAATTCCATCGATCACCAGTGGCCGACTCAGAAATGGCCTCTCTGTCGATGCCGATGAAGCGAAGGATAAAGTGACAGCCTACACAGCGTCGGTTGCTGCCCGCTACCACCTTGAGCGAGGCCTCTGGCTGAATACCGGCTATATGGAGCAATACTATGACCGGGATGAAAATGATCATACCGGTTTTTTCACGGCCGGAGCAGAATATCAAGTCGATAAGGAGTGGGGATTTGGCCTGAACTATCGTGGCAATTCTGACCAGTACACTACCCAGTTTTTTGTGAAGCTCTTCTTCTGAGTATTAAGTTTGAACCACTAAGACACACAAAGAAAGATATCTATTCGTCAAGAGAGCATTTGGTTCATAGGCTTTTCTTTGTGCCTTAGTGTCTTTGTGATTCAAAACGATTCCCAGGAGCATGACCGAGCGAGAATATCGCCCATCTGGGCGTTCCCTAGGCTGGGCTCCGCTTTTTACGGCGACTTCCGGTATTCTTTCCTCTACCCTTTCTTTTAAACGGCGGGTTCGAAGGTGCAGGCAATCCGGCAACAGAAGGCAAACCATCGTTCATGGTTTGCCTCAATAAAGTTCTCAGCTCCTGATCAAGCCCGCTCATAAACGCCCCATAGCTGCCTTTTCGCTCAACAATATCATTCAGGGAGGCTTCCCAGCGCGCAGTCATGTCAGGCGTTGTTACTCTTTCCGGTAATGCACTAATCAAAGCTCTACCGGTTGCCGTCGCATGAATACCGCGCCCTTTACGCTCTAGAAACTGGCGCTTGAACAAAAGCTCAATAATACTGGCTCGGGTTGCTTCTGTTCCCAAACCGTCGGTTTCACGGAGTATCTTTCGAATATCTCTATCCTGAACAAATCGGGCTATGCCCGTCATGGCAGAAAGTAGTGTTGCATCATTAAATGGTTTGGGGGGCTGTGTCATTTTTTCCTTAAGCTCGGCTTCTGGACAATCAAGAACATCACCTTTGGCCAACTCAGGTAAAAAAGTACCCTCTTCATTATTTTCATCATCAACTGAACGCTGATGACTTTTCCCCGGGCTAATCAGAACCTTCCAGCCTTCCTCCATAGTCTGGCGGCTTCCAGCTCGAAAGAGACCTTTTTCTATTTGAATATCGACGACTCTTTTGCTGAACGTATGATCAGGATAAAACTGCGCAACATACTGTCTGGCAATCAATCCATATAACTTGCGGTCCAGTTCAGACAATCGTTCAAGGTCTGTTCTCAGCGATGTTGGGATAATTGCGTGGTGAGCCCCTACTTTTTTATCATTCCAGGCACTGGTCTTCCTGTCTGGCAATGCCTGATCTACGGCCTTGCCCAGTGAAAACACATTATGGCGAATAGTTGCCAGCACTTCTGGAGCTTGGGAGAAATGTTCTTCGGGCAGATAACGGCAATCTGAACGGGGGTAAGTAATCAGTTTTTGCTCATAAAGACGCTGACAGCTATCAAGTACCGCCTTTGCATCCATGCGCAACTGCCTGGCAGCATCTATCTGCAGTGCTGACAATGAGTAGGGTAACGGTGGGGCTTCTTTTCCACGCTTGTCTTCAACACGTTTTACCGTTCCCTGTTTGCCGGTAATCCGATCCACCACATTCTGCGCCAGACGCCGATCCAGTACCCGTCCATCCTCATCCATCCAGTTCTGACAAGCTTCGCTGGGAATCCACTTGGCTTTGAAGGTTTCCCCTTTTGCCGTCAACAGTGAGGCAAAAACCTCAAAGTAAGGCTTAGGCTGAAAGTTTTCAATTTCTGAATCACGTCGAGCAACAAGACCCAGTATCGGAGTCTGGACCCGGCCGATGGAGAGCAGACCATTAAAGCCAACCTTTCGGCCAAGTAATGTGCAGGCGCGAGTCAGATTAATACCATAAAGCCAGTCTGCCCGGGAACGAGCAAGCGCGGAAACAGCAAGTGGTACAAACTCCTGATTAGATCTCATCCGCCCAAGAGCCTGTGAAACGGCAGAAGGGTTCAGATCGCTGATTAATAAACGACGAACATCTTTTTTACGCTGCGTAGAGAGTTTCAGGTAGTCCAGCACTTCATCCACCAGTAACTGACCTTCACGATCAGGGTCACCGGCATTGACGATAATATCAGCCCGCTTGAGCAGCTTACTGATCACTGATAGCTGCGTACGCCCTCCCTTTCTGGGCCTCAGCTTCCACTGCATTGGAACAATAGGCAGGTGTTCAAGCTTCCATGCTTTGTAGGCCGGGTCATAGGCATCTGGCTCCTCCTGCTCAAGCAGATGTCCTATGCACCAGGTCACCACATCTCCTGAAGCTGACTCAATATAGCCTTCCTGTTTTTTCAGGGGCTTTTTCAAAACATCCGCAATGGCTCGTCCCAGGCTGGGCTTTTCGGCGATAAATAACCGCATTCAAAAACAATCCGGTTCACAATGACTAAAACACTGTTTTTTTATACAGCATAATTCATCATTTAGCGAGCATTCATCCGTTTTCTTACCAGCCCAGGTATAGCCGGCTGTTGTTATTCTTCCAAAGCCCTTTCGAGTCCTGCATCTGCTGATACAGCTTTTCTTTGCTCCTTTCTTGGCCTGGCACCTCATCAACCAGTCCTGCTGGCGGTTGATTCTGGTTAGTCCCAGTTACAGCATCAGTACTGTGTACCGGCTCGATACTAACACTTAACTCTCCCACAGGTTCTGAACCAGAATCCCGGCTGTTTTCTATAGACCCTGTGCCGTCACCTCCTGAGTTCTGGCCATCAATAAATGGATCCACAGCCCACTCAATTGACCGACCATCCTGAGATGACTCATAACCCGTCTCGGCACCAGATGTCTTTGCTCCCTCAGGGAGGCTGAATCCACCGCTAAGCTCCCCCCCAGCAACTGAACCAGTGGGCTCCAAGACTATTGCTGCATCTCCTTCCGAGGCTGGGTCCTGATAGGATTCATCAGACTGGCCACCTGAATCACAGAGACGATTTATAGCCTCTTGCTCATCTTCCAATGTATAAAAAATCTCATAAGGCTGTTCGCAAGTTGTTGGTGTTTGGGGCTCTTGGTCTGGATTATGGCCAGTATGACTTTCAATCATTACATCCGGTACCCGGGGAGAATCAATTTCCAGATTACAAACTGATATTCCAAAGTCTTTATCTCTTTGCTCCTCTATCAGAAAATCGTCCAGATACTCCTTTAGCATTGCAAACCCATCGAAATAAACCGCTTCAGCGGTCATCGTTCCACACAAATGCGCAACCCCCTGTTTCACAGGATCTTTTATTACGGGTTTCACAAAATCAATTCCATACCTTTTAACCAGACCCAAAACATCTTTTTCATGCACCTGATAATGAACGGTGATCTTGGGAAATGTTATTTGAATCCCCTCGGCAGTAATACAGGAAATATCAGTAACTGCTGCCTTCTCAGGTAGAATACTGATAACAAACCCTTCATCTGAAGGCCAGGTTGGGTAAACACCAGCAGGATAGACATCATCATAAAACTGACTCCCATTCCTGAATACACCCGCACTTCCCTCCGGAATCTTGTATAGAAAAGGAATATAAGAATAAAAATCAGAGGCTTCGGTTTTTCCACCAAAAATGGGTGAGAACAGAATAAACACCAACAATATCGTCATTAGCTTATTTTCCACAACTTAACTCCAGTTCTTATTTAATGATTTATAAGCTGCAGTAGTTATAGCAAAGTAATCAATCAACACCCCAAAACCAAACACAAAAAATAATAAAAATGAACCAAATAGTAAAACCATTGTCAATAGTAAAACCATTGTCATAGGTGAATTAAAGAAAGCGATTAAACTTTTGAAAACCAATCCTACTCCCCCTGTAAAACTACCAACCCCTTCCTCTATAAAAGAGGAAAAAGGTCAGACTCCAAAAAAAGCATTTTCATTAAGTGTTGAAATAGCAGAAGAAATCCCAAAAAGAATGTTAGAACAGGAAATGCCCCTACCCGTAAGCGTGGAACAATCTGCCAGAAACGCCTTACAAGGATATCTTCAAGAACAATACCAGCGAATGATGATCGGTGCTAAAATCTGGGAGGCTCAAGCAAAGCTCTTTCAGAAAATCTCCGATGCAGCTCAAGATGCGACTCAGCACTTGAATAATAATACTGCGACTTCTGATGCAACTGAAGAACTTTCACCAAAGCACCCGGATGAATCTGAAAATAGTGAAAACAGCCTTATACCCAGTGACCCATACAGCAAGATTCCTGAGGCATTACGTCAGCCTATTGCCAAACTGCAAGCACTAACAACAACTGTAATGCCTGCATTATTTGATCATACTGAAGCTTATAATGAAAATCTTGGAAGAGTACTTGACCTTGAAAATGATCTGATTGCATCTCTCAATATAGAAGCAAGCAATATGTATGAGTACATGGATGTTTTAAAAAAAGAACTAATAAAACCAACCCCACGTTTGAAAAAATGCCTTTACTTAATTAAAAGAATAGCGTTCAAAATGGTGACTATCCATCCTGCCAATGTAATTACTGAAAAAGAAAACAAACAGATTTCAGAAAAATTATTTCCTCTTTTATATTTGTCTGTATTTAAAAGTCAAATGAGTTTTTCTGGTATTGAAGAGTTCATCCACTTACTTATCAACGCTCTCAACTCCGAATCCATACAATACGTGTTAAGAGCAGACAGTCTTCCCAAGGCTAAGTTGCTTGGGCTATTAAAACAATTAGCACTCTATCTTGACAGAAAAGACATCACCCAGCCCGTTCGATCAAGAACCGCCATATTTCTAGTGTCTTTTTGTCGCTCCATGGAATATGGGTCTACTTGTACTCCTAATCAGCGTAATGTTTATTCGCGTTCAGATAAGCTAAAACAAGAATTTGAGGACTGCACTCAATTCAAAGTGCTGGAGCACAAGGCCCTTGAAATGCAAAAGCACGTGCCTGAAATAGAAAAGCTGCATGTACTGATTAAACTTATTCAAAAAGGAGAACGTAGATACCTGTTTGACCTTATACAGCACATTACGCATCATCCTTTAGCCCTGTACAAAGACCATGCAACTGAAGTTATCAGGTGTAGTGAAGCATGCCATCTTGAAGATCTTACTCAAGCTCTGAGAGCCTGGTTTGATGGTGATTATGATTCCCTTGAGTCTATGAGCACCAAAACCCCCTACGTATTATGGCTGCAGGCTATGATTAAAGCTGATTATAGGGACAACCTAACCGATGCAGAAGTATTGTTGAGAAAAGCGGCCAGAAACAAACCAAGACTCTGGCTGGAATTAGCCTACTTCTATTTTGAGCAAAACCCTGACCCCGATGCAGAACTGCTGAAAAAAGCAGACGAAGCCCTGGAAAAAGCGAAGCAATATATTACTGATACAGATCAAGCCAGCTGGCAAGACCTCAAGTCAAGAGTCGTTACTCTGCAGGCACTTCAGGCTCAACCCGCTAAATGCAAACAGCCCCCCTCCCTAAGCTTATCAGGAATGAGCCCTTCACTTGAAGCTGAAGAGCCTGTTCCATCTATAGAAAGCCCGGTTATTGAGACTATAACGCCCACTGAACCTACGAGCTATTCAAATCTATCTCAGGTTATCCTTTTGGCAAAAAGCATATTGCAGCAATATAAAGAGCAACCCACTGATGAGGCTTTCACTGTCGTAAAAGCAAAAAGAAAACCTCTGAGCCCTATTGACGCAATGAAATACTCCAATCGGAGTTTCGCAGTTAACCACCTGTTGCGGATAATCAACCGATACAGGCGATTGAATGACGTTGATAGAGAGTTCAGATTATATGAGTCTTTCTTTTTTGATCCTCATTATCAGCAGATCACTGGGTATGAACGTATACTGCTTGAGTTCATATGCAGTGTTGCTATTTCGGCCAATGACCCTCACCGTGCCTACGCAAGTCGAGAGGAGCGGATGAACGCCCTGCTAACAGCCAGACACCTTACGTTGACCTGCATTGAGCATACCTCAAAACATGGTATCCATTTTCCACCAGAACCAGACGAAACGCATATCATTCAGTTGATCACCGACTGGCTTGAGAAACCAGAGAACTTTAACAATGACTTGGAGTTGCAGGGCTTCATGCGTTTCAATTTAAGGTGTCTCGGAGGAAGTATTCTGGGCCATATCCACAGAATACTGGGTGGAGTATGCCAAACAGATTCTGGCAAGTGGGATCAGCTTGCAATGTTTTTCTTCAATGCCAAACGAACCATACAACCAGATTTTTCAGATAAAACAAAACAGGAAAAAACAGAGTACCGCCGTCGTTTTCGTTTCAGCGGACTTCAACTCCTTTAACCCTGCCCCTCCAAAATGCGCCATTAATAGCAGACTGCCAGCACTTGCATCATTATTTTCTGGCGGAACATACCCCTTGAACTAGAATTTTTCAGGCTTACAACCGTTAAAGGGTGATCATGATGGAAATGAAAGCTATCGGTCTGGCCATGGTTCTGACCGCTGTATCCCTGACCGCCGTCGCTGCAAGCTCTGACAAGAGCAAAAACCCAACCAACAGTACCAAACCCTCCAAGCCCATTACCGAATGGACTTGTGCCGACTACCTTTCACTTCAGGAAGACTATCAACCCTATGCCATTGGCTGGGCCACCGCATACAGTAAAGCAGGAAAGCCTGAAGATACCGCTTTCGATGTACAGGGCATTGAAACCATCCGGCCCACACTTCTTGAGTTCTGCAATCGGAATCTTCAGGCATCTTTCTGGGATAAGGTAAAAACTGAGTTTAAAAAGTACATTTAGTCTTCCAATAGCTCGAATCCAGATATTCACACCAGAACACCTGTCCCCCCCAAGGCAGGTGTTCTCAGGATCTGTTTATAACCAACCCGGTAAATCATGCTACTCATGTCATCACCGATGTAATAAGTCTTCAAAACACCAGTTTAATTTGACCTCCCGATTAACCCTTTTCTGGCCGATTGTTTTCCTGTTGGTATCAAGCAGGGAGCAGCGCCATGACCAATCGAGAGGAC
>NZ_LUKQ02000231.1 GCF_001647025.1 Endozoicomonas atrinae | reverse complement strand
TAGATGCCCCTGAAGAGCCGTTAAAGACTATGACGTTGATAGGTTGGGTGTGTAAGCGCTGTGAGGCGTTGAGCTAACCAATACTAATGACTCGTGCGGCTTGACCATATAACGCCAAAGCGATTTAGCGTGTAGAAATACACAGCCATACGCAAGAGTGTGAAGCAAGAACAAGATTTAGCTTAAATCAGACGGATTCCAGACAAGAGGTATAAAGATCTCTTGTTAAAGTTTCGCCTGGCGACCATAGAAGGTTAGAACCACCTGATCCCATCCCGAACTCAGTAGTGAAATGACCGATCGCCGATGGTAGTGTGGGGCTTCCCCATGTGAGAGTAGGTCATCGCCAGGCACCACTATTTACCTTGAGCTCGCTCAAGGCTGCAAACCCCGATAGAGCAATCTGTCGGGGTTTTTGCTGTGGGCGGTATAAATCTCGTCTCTGAAAAACTACTCTTTTATGTCATGACTTTGCTTAGTGACGGCAGGACTAGGTATAAGTGCCTGCAGACTTGTCTGGTCATACTGACAATAATCTTTTTTCTTCTTTATAACTGAAAAGTACTGGGATACGGCTTGACCATCATGTCGTTGAAAATGGACTGATCAAGCTTCTTTAAGGCCATGCATTATAAACCTGTCTTATACGTCATTGGACTACTGTTGATGACGCTTGCGGCGCTGATGTGTATACCGCTGATTACTAATATCATCTTTAATACTCCGGCTCACCACATGGCATTCACATTGTCGCCATTAATTACTTTTGGCTCTGGTGCATTTTTATGGTGGTCCTGTAAATCAGAGTTTTTTGGATTGAGGTCCAGGGAGATATTTCTTCTTACCAATTTAAGCTGGGTGCTGGTATGTGTATTTGGTGCGCTGCCTTTCATTTTTGAAACAGAAATCAGCTTTACCGATGCATTCTTTGAAACCATGTCCGGAATCACAACGACGGGCTCTACGGTACTTGTCGGCCTGGATAATATGAATCCAGGTATTCTGATGTGGCGCTCTGTTCTCCAATGGCTTGGTGGCATTGGCTTTATCGTAATGGCAGTCGCGGTTCTACCATTTCTAAAGGTGGGTGGTATGCGTCTGTTTCAGAGTGAATCATCAGACTGGTCAGAAAAAGTAATGCCTCGATCTGGTGTGATCGCGAAGCGTATAGTTCAAATATATCTGGGCTTAAGTGCCTTATGTGCTGCGGTCTACTACATGGGGGGCATGACAGCTTTTGAAGCCATCAACCACTCAATGGCAACACTTTCAACCGGGGGGTTCTCCACCTCCGATGCATCAATGGCGCATTTTGAGAACCCCGCCATTCACTGGACTGGAACCATCTTTATGTTGGTGGGCAGTCTTCCCTTTGTTCTATTGGTAAGGTTTTTGTCGGGTAATGCTGAGCCGTTATGGAAAGACTGTCAGGTTCGAGGCTTTCTTAAGCTGATTGGGATTGTCTGGGTCTCTATGACAGTGTGGCTAGTGATGAATTCTGAATATGGTATTTTTGATGCCTTAACTCTGGTTGCCTTTAATACGACATCTGTCATTAGTACGACAGGTTTTGCATTGACGGATTATTCTTTGTGGGGAGGCTTTGCTGGTGCAGCATTTTTCTTCCTGAGTTTTATTGGTGGTTGTTCAGGGTCTACCAGTGGTGGTGTAAAAATCTTTCGCTTCCAGCTGGGTCTTAGGTTATTGAATGTGCAGCTGAAGCTCTTGAGTCATCCCCGAGCCTGTTTCAGCATGCAGTATAATGGCCAGCCAATCACCTCTGATATTATTCGTTCTTTCGTAGGGTTTACATTCTTCTTTCTGATGCTGACCGGCATCATGACACTTCTGCTTAGTTTGATGGGGCTGGACTTTATTACCAGTTTGACCGGTGCGGTTACGGCCATCGCCAATGTTGGGCCTGGGCTTGGAGAAATTATTGGGCCTGCAGGTAACTTTGCGCCACTGCCTGATATGGCCAAATGGGTATTGGCAGCTGGCATGCTGATGGGACGATTGGAGGTTATCACCGTTCTGGTGATGTTTACATCGGCTTATTGGCGGCGCTGATGCCCTTTCTTTTCGTAATAACAATAAAAAGTTTACATAGAAGGCAGTTGAAAAAAATAATACGACCATTATATTACATGTAACAGGCGTTACATGTAATGAGTGCTTTGAAAGTTTTATAGGTCGGCACTCACTGATATAGAGAGTTCATTCATGGCTTTGCGGAAAAACGCTGCACATTATCAGCGACAGTTTCGCTCCAGGATGAGAGAGCAGGGGCTGGTAAAAAAAGAAATCTGGATTTTGCCAGAGAATGCCAGCCAGCTGCGGGACATTGAGCAGCAACTGCGGCAAATCGATTCCTATCAACCATCAGGAAATACCATCATGACACAGTCACACAGTGTTTGGACGATTCAAAGCTTATACGAAGCGTTGACTAATGACGCATTGAGTATCAGTGGTAATGCGGTATTGAATCTCGTGGATGGGACTGAGCCCTGCCTGGAAATCAGTATGGTTGAGTTTGGTGATCTGCCCATCTATCTGACGGTTTCCGGTGAGCAGATTATTGCCGATGCTGTACTCTGGCCTTTATCAATGGTTAAGAACCCGGTGACGTTGAACGATGAGGTGTTGCGTACTCATAAACTATTTCCATTGTCGACTATAAGTCTGGATCGATTCCCTGATGGCAATGAGTACTACACCATTTTTGGAGCACTGAGTTCATCGTCATCACTGCAGAATATCGTGCAGGAAATTGAAACACTGGCAGCCAATGCCATTAAGGCCACAGAAGCCTATGGGAACCACCTGACTTCTGAGTCAGTGGCATAACTAGAAGGCTGATCGGCTGATTATAAAGAATTTGAAAAAGGTAAATACCATGAGCATTTGGAGTAAAGTAATGACTGCCCTGAAAGGGGCTACCAACGAAGTTGGTGAAGCGATTGCAGACAGTAATGCTTTACGTATTCTGGATCAGGAAATTCGTGAGGCGAGTGATCAGCTTCAGCAGTCCAAGACACAGTTGGCTGGCATCATGGCCAAGCAAAAGCTCTCCTCTCAAAAGTGTGGAGAGTTGAAGGAAAAAGTGGCTGAGTATGAAGGCTATGCCATGAAAGCCCTGGATCAAGGAGATGAATCACTGGCAACTGAGGTTGCCAGTAAGATTGCAGATTATGAGGCTCAGCTTAATTCAGAACTGGAAATGGAAAAGAGCTTTGCAGGCAGCATTGTCGGCCTGAAAAAAGCAATCACGGATGCAGAAGCAAATCTTCGTCGTCTCAAGCAGCAGGTTGATACTGTAAAAGCGACGGAGTCAGTGCAAAAAGCACAGGCAGCCTGTGCCGCCAAACATAGTGGTGTCAACTCTAAAATGGCGACTGCCACTGATTCGCTTGAAAGGATCAAACAACGACAGGCAGAGAGAGCTGCCCAGATGGAAGCCGCCAGTGAACTGTCTGGTGATACCGCTGAGAATGACCTTCAGGCCAAGCTCAAAGCTGCTGGTATCACAAAGGGTGACTCTGATGCCTCCAGCGTTTTGGAACGTCTCAAGGCTCGCCAGAATTAGCCGGTCAAGATGGTGGCGAAGTAAAAGCAGTCCCAATTCCAAGGAGAATGAAGGCTGACCCTGCCATCCATTTTCCCCACTGCATGCGCTGCTTGCAGTGGTGTATTTGTTTGCCAACACTGCCCGCAAATAGTCCAACAGCCGCGTCAATTGGAAATGCAACAGCCACAAACATCAGACCAAGCATTAACATATCAATTTGGGCAGAGGGGCTCGATGGGTCAATGAATTGTGGAAAAAACGCCAGAAAAAATAGAATGACTTTTGGATTCAGCACATCCGTAACAACACCTTGATAAAAAATCTTTTTCAGGGCTGCTTTGGAAATGCACTGTTCATTACTGTTCTCTCCTTTTGAAAAAAAGAGCGTCCGGATTCCAAGGTAACAGAGGTAAGCTGCCCCTGCATATTTAATACATGCAAACCCCATTGTCGATGATGCGATCAGGGCAGACAGCCCGAGAGATGCGATGATAGTATGGATGAGCACACCGGTATGAACACCCAGTGCGGAAATTAATCCTGCCATGGCTCCCTGGGAAAGCCCTCGGGTGGTGATATAAAGTAAATCCGGTCCTGGAGCTAAGGCAAGGATCAGGGTCGCTATCAGAAATAACGCCAGTGATGACTCAGACATAACGTGTTCTCTTTTCTATTCGTTGCCATCCGTCAGGGGTTAAAGAGTATAGTCCCGATTTCTCTATCAAGCGTTTTAAATGGTGGTTTGTTTTATGATCTTTGACTGGTTTAAAAGTAAGAAAGAAGACAGTGTTTCTTTACCATCACCGCTTAACTTGCGTTTGGGAAGTGCTGTTGAGTTGGATTTATTACCTCTTCAGATGATGCGCGAACAACTGAGGTTCACCTTGCCAGAAGGGATTCAGACGATTGAGGCAGCTGGCTTTATTGATCTAGGGGCAGGGAATTCACTTTGCCGTTTCTACACATCTGATGATGGGTTCATTCAGATCTCTACAAGTGGTGGTTATGAAACACAGAACATTGATGACATAAAATTCTTTGTTTTTACACAAACTCATAACATTGCCAGTCAAAGTGGTGTGAGTCTCTGGGTCAGTGACTCTGGCCTGATTGGCGATAAGCGTTTTCTGCTGGACGAAACCAGTTACAGCCGGGTCTGGGATGAGGCTGTTCCTGGCCGGATTGAGCCAGTTAATTTTACTGAAACAGTCCACAGTCGTGATGAGTCAGTATCTACTTATGAGGTAGAGCATTTGGCCATGCTCTATCAGCGACAAATCAGTGATAGTGAGCGTTATGAATACCTGCTGGCGTCCCTTGAGTTCAGCGGAGAAGATGAAGCTACAGCTGTCGTGAGTTTGGGGTTTGATCTTGATATTTCATCCATGAATATCACTTAACCAATATTGTATGAATTCACTCCTGCCTTTGCTTGCCCTCTGTTGCTCTCAGGAAGCCTTGTTCAGTTAGCTGAACTCAATGCGGTTCTTCAAAAAACTCTTGAGTATAGGCAAATTTCTACGCAAGCCTTGGGGAGTTCATGCAATATCCGGGTTAAGGCAATGAATTTCCGGCTTGGCAAGGGTATCCTTGTCAGTCAGTTCCGATAATGTTCAGGATGTAACAGTATGATTGCCATTACCGACTATCTGGCCGGAGTTCCTCTTTTCCTTGCCTATTTTGCCGTTGCGCTGGTTTTAACGGGTGTTTATGTACTGGTTTACACCTGGTGTACTCCTCATGAAGAGATGAAGTTGATCAAGGCGAATGTGCCAGCTGCAGCGATTGCGTTTGCTGGCAGTTTAATAGGCTTTGTTCTTCCACTGGCCAGTGTGATTGAAAACTCAATTGACCTGGTGGATATGGCGCTTTGGGGCGGGGTTGCACTGATTGTTCAGCTGGCTACATTTTTTGGGTTAAGGCTGTTTATTCCACAAATCTCAGAGCATATTGCAGACAATGAGCTTGCTTCAGGTATCTGGCTCGGAGGAGTATCCATCGCGGCCGGCTTATTGAACGCTGCCTGTTTGACTTATTAGTGCCGGAGTTCAGGGAATGATGAAGCGTTCAAAGAGGTTACAGCTTGCCATTATGGGAACTGCTCCGTTTGTACTCAGTGGCTGCGGAGACTCATCCAGAGAAGCATTGGTATACAAAGACGTAGCCAGTTGCATCAATGATGGAGTGATTTCAGATTCGGTTTGCCGGTATGAATACAACAAGGCCTGGCAGAACCATTTAATGATGGCTCCCAAATATCAGGTAGCCTCAGACTGCCAGCAGGATTTTGGCACTACATGCCAGCAACTGGCGTCTGGGGAATATATTCCCACCATGGAAGGCTTTATGCTTGCCGCAGAGCCAGGTTCGAACAGAAGTTCTTTTACGGTTATTCCTCTCTATCTTGGCAGTGGTGGTTATTTTCGGACGGGTAACTACGATAAGGTTGGCAGTAGCTATAAACAAGGAAAGGTCATCGTTGATAAAAGAGCAACGGCAAAGCCTTCCTTGAAAAGTACCACCATGAAGCGTGGTGGTTTTGGTAGCCGTTCTGCTGCGAGAGGAAGCTGGGGGGGATAATGCTGCGTATTACCTCTGCTCCGAGAAACGACTGGACAAAACTGGCGGAGTCTCTTGGGTTTAAATTTCACACCATTGGTGGAGAAGCCTATTGGGATGAGACTGCTTATTATCAGTTCACCATGAGGCAGGTTGAGCAGGATATTGAAGATCCCACTGCTGAGATCCACCAGATGTGTCTGTATCTGGTGGATAAGGCCGTAAACTCAGAGCGTATGATGGAGCGTCTGCGAATTCCTGAGCCTTTTTGGGATTATGTTCGTGAGTCCTGGCTGAGAAAAGATTCTCACCTGTATGGACGCATGGACTTTTCCTACGATGGAAAATCCCCTGCCAAGTTTTATGAATATAATGCGGACACACCCACGTCATTATATGAGTCTGCTTTTTTTCAGTGGCTCTGGCTGGAGCAGATGGTTGAAGAAAAGAAGCTTCCTCCAGAGATAGATCAGTTTAATATCATTCAGGAAATGCTGATTGAAGCACTGGTTCTCCTGAAAAAGCAGAAGATGGCCGGTGAGCCACTTTACTTCTCTTGCAGTCAAGATTCTGAAGAAGACTATGGAACAGTTGAATACTTCCGTGACTGTGCTGTTCAGGCTGGGCTTAGTACCAAGTTTATTTATACTGAGGACATCGGCATCAGTCCGGTGGGGCAGTTTACGGATCTGGAAGACAGTACCATTCCTGGGATATTTAAACTTTACCCATGGGAGTTCATGTTTGAAGAAGAGTTCGGCACGTACCTTCCAGGAAGCGATACATTATTTTTTGAGCCACCATGGAAGGCTATTCTTTCTAATAAAGCTATCCTTCCTTTACTCTGGCAGGAGTTTAAGGGACATCCGAACCTTCTCCCCAGCTACTTTGAAGGTGATAAGCTGGGGGATGACCTAGGAAGTCACTACGTCAAGAAGCCTGTTTTTTCCAGAGAAGGTGCAAATATTTCTGTTATGCAAAATGGAAAGGCGATGGTGACTATTGATGGGCCCTATGTAGATAGTGGCTATATTTTACAGAAATATGACCCTCTGCCTGTATTTGCGGGAAACCACACGCTGATTGGTAGTTGGGTTATTGCTGATCGACCAGCAGGAATCGGAATAAGGGAAGATTACTCGGTGATAACCAAGGACAGCTCACGATTTGTGCCGCATGTGATCAGAGAGTGAAGAATAAAGGCCCTAGACTTTTGCAAGAACAGGGCCTTTGAGAGGTTCCTTAGAAGTGGATGGATGCTGCTACATAAACCTGGCGAGAGTCGTTCACTTTCAGTTTGACATCATGCTTATGTTCATAGTGATGTGAAGTACTGTTAGTAAGGTACTTTAAGCCTGCTTCAAGATCGATATTATCAATCTGGTAAATCACACCAGCTTGAGCGCCGTAGGCAAATGCCCATTTCTTTTTAAAGCTTCCCTCAGTTGTTGAGGCATCAGAAACAAACCCTTTAGCTTTAGTTTCTGCAGCACCGATGGTTAAGCCAACAAAGGGCTGAACTTCCCATTCTGGCATAAATAGATAGTCTGCAGACACGAGAAGATTGAGCTGCTTGATATCTTTAACGTGCACCTCGTTTCCATTGGAGCTCCAGTTAGCATCCTTTGGCTTGAGGTAGCCCACAGTAAAGTAAGCTCGGGCTTCATCTTCCCAGTAACTGCCAAGGCGAAGGCCAAAGAAACCAGTATTGTCACTTTTATCTGCACCGGAAACGCCGTCGACTTTTACTTTGGTTTTGGAATAGCCACCTTCCAAACCTACAAAAATATCACTGGTCGACCAGTCATCCTCCCACCCGGTGGCCATGGCTACTGAAGAAACTGCAGAGACAGTAAGAGCGGTTAAGAGTGAAGTTATCTTTTTCATGGGGATTCCCAACGTATTCCATATCCAATGTGTGTACAAAAAACAACTGGCTGCTTTTTCTATGCTTTATAGATCAAGCTCAAAATAAGGAAACATTGCTAAAAATAGACCAGTTTCTGAGAACATGAGATAGAAAACCTTGTTGGCTAGAGCTCAGAAAGCTATTGAGAACAGCGTTTCATTATCAATCAGTGGTTTTTATATAGAACACATATGCGCTTTCTGCCATTTTCATTAAGCGTACCAAGGTGCAATATTTAGTAATGGCGGCTGATTTTTAAGTGTAAATATGATGGGTCAATACTCCGGACACTATTATGCAGCGATAGCACCATAGCTACTTAGCTCCTCATAAGTATTCATGACTTTTTCGTCATTCATTGCCAAGCCTAACTTCTCAAAAACTCTGTGCATCAGGTTCTGAT
>NZ_LUKQ02000230.1 GCF_001647025.1 Endozoicomonas atrinae | reverse complement strand
GAAAATCAACATCATTAAAACCTTCGGGTAGCTGTGGTCGACGAGACATCTGTTCTAGATAATGCATGGTAATGATGCCTAAGCATAGTTGGCGGCAGCTTAAGGATTTAGAAAATGCGATTGGTATTACATTACACGAAGGTTGATGCACAAAACTGAAAATCTCTAAAACTTCTGACACACCCAACAGAGTCAAGAGACTGCTTTCAGTCTCTATCTGGAGCATAACCATGAAAACTCCGAACACCTGTGTTGCCGTCTATAAAACCCACCATGCTGCTGATGATGCGGTTAAGCGCCTGCAAAAAGCGGGCTTTGAGATGAAAAAGATATCGGTCATTGGCAACGACTACCACACAGAAGAGCATGTCGTTGGTTATTACAATACTGGCGATAGAATGAAAGCCTGGGGAAAAATGGGGGCTTTCTGGGGTGGGCTCTGGGGTATTCTATTTGGTGCCGCTTTTTTTGTAATTCCAGGCGTTGGCCCAATGGTAGTTGCAGGGCCATTGGTTTCCGCCATTGTTGGAGGTCTTGAAGGCGCGGTTATTGTCGGCGGTTTATCCGCGCTGGGCGCAGGCCTTGCCAGCATGGGTATTCCCAAAAACAGCATTGTACGCTATGAAGAATCACTCTCCGCAGGCAGCTTTCTACTGCTTTATAACGGCACAGAAGAAGATGTTGCATCTGCGGCAAAGGTTTTGCTTGAAGATACCGACCACGACGGCGTGGAAACTCATAACAAAAACGATGACTAGTTAAATAAGATTTTCCTTATGTTCAGCCACTGCACTTTAAAATGTAGTGGCTGAATGAAAACTCACATTAGATAACATCAAGACAAGACCCTTTAAAATGGGCAAAAACTTTTTGCCCCTCAGCTAGATTTAATACTCCTATTGCTCTTCTGGTAACCAGTGCTAGTAACGTCTGCCCTTCTGCCTCCATAAACAGCATGACATTTTTAGAATCAAGCTCCTGTATGGCTCGAATGGTTGTCGCTACTCGATTCTGAACACTTGTACAGTGGACGTCTTCTACAACAATACTGACTTCCTGAGCAGGTAATATCACTCTCAGGTCTGTTCCCCGTGTTGCTGCTATTTGATTCACCAATAGCTTCTGTTGACCAAACAACAGCTCTGTGAACCCATATTCCTGATCATGGCTTCCCACCTGCACTTCCAGGATAGACAGTGCACAGTCATCCCTGGTTAATAAAGAACCTGGCCGGCTGAGTAATTGACGGCACTCTCCACGGGATAAAACCTGTCCCTGATCAATAAGCACCAGCTTATCTGCGAGCCGTGCAACTTCTTCACGTGCATGACTCACCATAACAACAGGGGTTCCGAAGTATTGATGAATATTTCTCAAGCAGGGCAGAATTCTTGTTTTTGATGACCAGTCAAGCGAAGCAAGAGGTTCATCCATTAATAAAAGGCGGGGCCCACTTAATAGGGTTCGAGCAATAGCAACTCGTTGCTTTTCTCCTCCGGAAAGCTTATCAACGGTTCGTCCAAGCAAATGCTCAATATCAAGCTGTTCAACAATCTCTGATAGTGATGGCATGCTGGCATTAGCCCTGGCCCGCTTCAACGCAAACCGGAGGTTTTCCATGACATCCAGATGGGGAAACAACCTGGCTTCCTGAAATATATAACCAATACCCCGGTGTTCCGGGGGAACCCATATCTCCTTTTCAGAATCCTGCCAGACTTCGTCATTAAACTGGACCAATCCCTTGGCATGTGTTTCCAAACCGGCAATGGTTCGCAGCAGTGATGTTTTACCACAACCAGAGCGTCCCATAATGGCCCAGGTGGTATCGGTATCCAGAGACTCATCAACACTAAGAACAAAACGGTCCCGGGGAAGCTGAATATCTATTCTTAGCATTAACTACGACCAGGGATTGATTTGAGGGGTAATTGAGTAGCGGGCTTACGATCAAGACTGTAAAGGGTAATCAGAAGCATCATGGCAAATACCATAAGTCCCGCTGCAATCTGATGGGCCTCAGTAAACTGCTGTGATTCCACGGCGTCAAACAAGGCAATAGATAGAACCTGTGTCTCTCCGGGAATATTGCCACCAATCATAAGAACCACACCAAATTCCCCAATGGTATGGGCAAATCCCATGCAGGCGGCCAGAATCATCGCCCTGCGGGTACAGGGAAGCACCACATTAAAGAATCGATCCACTCGCCCTGCTCCCATCATCGCTGCAACCTCAAGAAGGCCTTTGTCCAGCTGTTCAAATGCCCGCTGAAGTGGCTGCACCACAAATGGCATGGAACAGAGAACAGAGGCAATCACCAGCCCGGTAAAACTGAATGCCAGCGTTGTGCCAGTGAAAGAAAGCCAGGCCTGGCCAACTGCATAATTAGGGGAAAAAAGCAAAAGCAGATAAAAGCCCAGGACGGTAGGCGGCAACACCATCGGAAGACCAACCAGAGCTTCCAATACCGGTCTCAGCCGACTCTGCATATTAGCCAGGCCCCATGCCATGGGAATCGCCAGCAGCATCAGAATAATGGTGGTAATGGTTGCCAGCTTCAGCGTTACCCAGACAGCAGTGAGCAGCATTCAGAGCGCTTCCCTTTTATTCTCGGAAGTTGTTTTAGCATTCAACTCGGCTATTTTCGTTGATACGGGGAGATAGCCCTGTTTAGTAATAGTCTTCTGAACCGGCGGTGACAAAATAAACGACACAAACTCCCTTGCCACTTCAGGCTGGCGAGTCCGATTTAAGATAACCAGATCCTGCCGAATCGGATCATACAACGTTGCAGGAATCGCAAAAATATGACCATCGTTGTCTTTATGGTCGACCAGCTGTGCTTTCGCCACCAGCCCTACGGGAATATTACCACTGGCCACAAACTGCCACGCTTGCTGAATACTGGCTCCCTGAACCAGGCGGGACCTGAACGATGACCAGAAACCCAGTTTTTCCAGAACCTGCTGTGCGGCCAAACCATAGGGTGCCGTTGCAGGGTTGGCAATGGCCAGGCGCCCCTCATAAACAGCCAGGTCCTCCAGCGTCATGGTGTTATTTTTCCCACCCTTTCGGGAAAAACCAGGACTCCATAGCACCAGTTCTCCCAGGGCATAAGAATGCCGACTACCTTCCAGTGTCAATCCTTTTTTTTCCAGCAGTTCAGGCCTGAGGCTATCAGCTGACAGAAAAATATCAAAAGGAGCTCCATTGGTGATCTGGTTATACAACACACCGGTAGATGCTGAGGAGATTAGCAACCGGTGTCCGGTTTCTGCTTCAAACGTCTTTGCCAGAACTTCCAGCGATGGCTTGAAGTTTGCTGCAACGGCTAATTTCAGTTCTTTTGCGTAGGCCGATGCCCCCAGACAAGAGAGAACAAACGCTAAAAATAATGTTCTTAACATGAAGCAGCCGTTGTTTAAGAGTTCATTTTCAAAGGTCAAAGCCAGCGATCAGCCGCTTCCTGGTCAGACTCACGCTCATCCACCCAGCGATCCCCCTCTGGAGTCGTTTCTTTCTTCCAGAAAGGAGCACGGGTTTTCAGGTAATCCATAATAAATTCACAGGCTGCAAAGGCTTCTTTACGATGGGCACTGGCGACACCAACAAAGACTATTCTGTCCCCGGGATGCATTTTCCCTATGCGATGAATAACCCGAACCTCCTGAAGCTCCCAACGCTCCATGGCCTCATCAATAATTTCCTGCAGGGCTTTTTCCGTCATCCCCGGATAATGCTCCAGAAACAGTCCACCAACCTCATCCCCAAGGTTCATGTCCCGAACCGTACCGGTAAAGGTAACAATGGCTCCTGATGACTTATTCCCTTCAAGGCGTTCATATTCATGGCCGGGGTTAAAGTCTTCTACTTGAATGGAAATCAAGGCTCTAATCCTGTTTGTGCTTTGGACCACAAAGACACTTAGAAACTGTCCTGAAATTATTTCCACATTTCAAGGGACGCTATCCGCTGCCGGCCTCCCGCTACCCGTGTGTGCTTCTGCGGGAAGCGGGTGGCGGGCGGCGGCATTTTGAATAATGTGGAAGTTACTTAAGGACAAATCCTTAGTGGTTCAAATAAGAATCATCCCCCGGTGACTGGAGGAAAAAATGCCACTTCATCGCCTGAGGTCAGAGTGACATCCTTGCGAGTCATATTCTGGTTGATAGCAACCAGTGTACGATCACTCATCATCACCTCACGCCACGCTTCACCTTTTTCAGCCAGCTGGCTTTTTAATTCAGAGAGTAAAGTTGAATACTCTCCCTCTTCAAGAGACAACTGCTCGCAGTTCAGTTGTTCGCGAAAGCTGGCAAAGAACAGTACTTTAATCATGCTGCACCGCCTGATAAAGACGTCTCCTGACCGTGAATATAATGACCACTTCGACCACCACTCTTTTCCAGAACACGAATGCCTTCAATATGCATCTCTTTGTCCGCAGCCTTGCACATATCATAGATAGTCAAAGCGGCAACCGATGCCGCCGTCAGTGCTTCAATCTCAACACCGGTTTTTCCACTCAGGCGACAGCAGGTTTCGATACGAATCCTTGAATGCTCGTCTTCAAGCTGAAACTCAACACCAATAAAGTTCAGCATTAGTGGGTGACAAAGCGGTACCAGTTGGCTGCATTGCTTTGCTGCCTGAATCCCGGCGATTCTGGCAACAGCAAGCACATCACCCTTTTTCAGGCCATTGTCTTTTACCAGTGCCAGCGTCTCAGGAGCCATGTAGATGTAGCCTTCAGCTCGAGCTTCACGACGGGTGATGTCTTTCTCACCAACATCAACCATGCTGGCCTTACCGTCACTGTTAATATGGGTAAGGGACTCTGATTGAGACACGATCAACCCGCCTTTTTCAGTTGTTCAACAAAGTTGCATGGACGGTGCTGACTGTTCAGCTGATCCTTGATAATGCCTTCCCAGGCTGTCTTACAGGCATTATTGGAACCTGGCATCACAAAAATAACCGTTCCGTTGGCCATGCCCGCCACAGTCCGGGACTGGATGGTGGAAGTTTTAATCTGTTCATAGGAAAGCTGACGGAACAGCTCACCATAGCCGTCAATCTGCTTGTCAAAAATAGGCAGCAGTGCTTCTGGCGTACTGTCTCTTCCAGAGAACCCGGTACCGCCAGTGACCAGAACGGCCTGAACACAGTTTGGAGACCCAGCATCACTGGCAATCCAGCGGGATACCACTTCCCGGATCTTGTAGATATCGTCTTTTACAATGGCCTTGTCGGCAAGCTTATGGCCAGCAGCCGTCAAACTCTCAACCAGTAAGTGACCGGATGTATCGTTTTCTTCGGTACGGGTGTCGGATACCGTCAGCACGGCAATGTTGACAGGAATAAACTCATCAAACTGATTATGAGCCATGGATATTCTCGCTCCAGTCTACTTTTATACGTATTCAGAGGGGATGCCAGGAGGCTGTCCGCAATAGGGACGCTAGCCTATTTCTTAGCAACCTCTTTCTTAACCAGATCACGCCAGTCTTCAGGCGTATTGGCGTTTACAAAAAGATCTGCCATGGATGACGGCAGTGGTATTGCCTGCCCATCCAGCTGCTGCTGCAGGCGCCAGAGTGCATAGTCCCTCGGATTGTCACTCTTTATAGAGGTCTCAACGGCCTGTCGCAGTTCAATAGTTACCGGCAAAATCATGGGCAGATTAAAGCCCTTGAAACAGCAGGCCTGCTGCTGCCCCCCAAGGATCTGAATCGCTTTAGCAGGAACCAGTGGCATATCCACAGGAATCACCAGAAGTCGGTCTCCATCCTGCAATCGCTTTAAAGCAGCATGAATGCCACTGATAGGACCTCTTCCGGGAACAACATCCTCAATGACAGAATCATCAATGGAAAAGCCGGATCCACTGATCAAAACCTTATCAACCCCGGCCTGGGTCAGCAGAGACATCATATGCCGGTAAAGAGGTTTGCCATCCCAGCTCAGCTGTGACTTGTCCTGTCCCATCCGGGAGGAACGACCTCCAGCCAGAACCAGACCATAAAGCGCGCCATGAGCTGTCATTCGATCACAGACTCTTTCTTTCAATATTCAAATTTACGAAGGTAGTGTAAGGTTTTCCGCTCCCCTGACAAGCCTCAAGATCAATTATCACGCATATTTAAGGCAGCAGCCTATCCCACCTGCCCGTTAGCTATACTTCATTGACCACATTAAACTGACAACAATGATCAACAATGAGAAAGAATCAGGTACTGAGCCTTTTCCAGCAGAATAAGACCGCCATCAACTGCTGGCTTATTCACCCATGCCCAATGACAGCTGAACTGATTGCCCATCAGGGTTTTGACTCAATGACCATTGACATGCAACACGGCATGATCGGCTTTGAATCAGCTCTGACTATGCTGCAGGCCATATCAACCACATCCGTTACCCCCATTGTCCGGGTTCCCTGGCTCGATCCTGGCATCATTATGAAAATGCTGGATGCCGGTGCATACGGTGTAATCTGCCCGATGATTGAGACAGCAGAACAGACCCGGGAATTTGTCGCCACCTGCCGCTACCCATCCAAAGGCAACCGCAGCTTTGGCCCCAGCAGGGCGATGATCTATGCGGGCAGTGACTACCCTGAAAAAGCAGAAGAAACCATTCTGCCCATTGTGATGATTGAAACCCGTCAGGCACTGGATAACCTGGATGAGATTCTCACTACAGAAGGACTTGGAGCCGTCTATATTGGCCCCTTTGATCTTTCCTATGCCCTGGGCTGCCAGCCTCAGCCTGACAATTATGAGCCACCGGTTATGGAGGCTATCGACCACATCCTTTCCTGCAGCAAAAAGCATGGCGTACCTGCAGCCATCCACTGCATGGGGCCAGAATTTGCTGATCGTATGCGAAAAAAAGGATTCAGCCTGGTAACCGCTGGTTGTGACGCAGACTTCGTCAGATCCGGCGCCTCACACACTATTAAAGCGTTGAGGCAGTAGCCAGAAGCTTTCCGGTAACAGGCTGCTCAACTCACCCGGATAATATAATCAAACCAATCCGAAGGGTCCGAAACCTCTTCTTCCGAGGCGATATCCTTGCCCTTGATTGAAAAGCCGGATTCATGGACAGAATCTGGATCCCCAGTATTCAGAGGGTGCCATTCCGGAAGGTCATACCCATGATAGAGCAGGTTATAAGCACAGCTGTCCGGCAACCATGGCAAATGTTCATGGAGGGTTTTCGGGGTAAACTTGATACAGTCATCCACATACTTGCGACGGTGTTTATAATGCCTGCAGCGGCAGGTTTCCAGATCCAGGAGCCGACAGGCCACCGCCGTGGTGTGAATTTCATCGGTATCGGCATCAATTATCTTATTGAGACAGCAGCGACCACAGCCATCACAGAGTGACTCCCACTCTTCAGGCGTCATCTCGGTTAACGATTTTACCTGCCAGAATGCAGGTTCCTGCTCACTCATCAAACACCTAAACACTTTATAACATTGGATTTAATGTCAGCATACTATCACTTCAAAAGATGACAATACGCGATAGCCATATACTTACATCATTATCAATATCTGAACTGATACCAGAATCAATTACCCAAACCTGCAGGCAGCTCTCATATGGAAAAACAATACTTATCAATACCGCTTCTATTACAAATTAAAGATACCGCGTAGACCCCCAAAGGTATGAACTACCTCTGCATTAAATGATCTTTTTCCGTATTACATTCTTGATGATGGAGAAATAAAATTCAATTCATGTCAGACAAGGAACTTTTCACTAAAAAAAAACAACTAACACATATTATTTTTCAAGAAACTCCACCACAACTTAATACTATGGACATTACCAAGCCACCATCCAGCCCTGGAACCAGCACTCAACTACTGCCAGCAAAAGAGCTTCATGAACAAGCTACGGTAAATTGCAGGATAAAAACAGTGCAGTCAGTTAGCTTTATTCAACAAGAGGACTTAGAGGCACAGGTCGGAGCACAATCAAAGCCCAGAGATATATCACCCAGGGATAGAACCGTAATTGAGTTTTCAAAGTTTTGCTCAAGCGGCTTTTATTCAGAACCGGGTATAAGTAGTAGCAGGCTTCCTGATGAACTAGGCTATACCTATTCTTACAATGCAGTCTCAGATTTTTGCAGTGTGGCGCGAATTTTCAGTCATAGCCACAAAAGCCTTTTTAATGACATTACAGATACGATTAGAGTCAACAGCGATGATGAAGACAGGACCAGAACGACCCTGAGAAAATTAGTTCATTCAGATCAATACGATAATGTGAAAGGTATAGAAGTTGCCAGAAACGCTATCCCTATTAAAGCAAGAGAAGTTACCCATACAGAAAATTCAGAAACTGACTTCTTAAGCTGCCGAAGGGGTGCTCTCTCAATTTGATAACTGACTCATAGGTTAGCTTCAACCTTTCCAGTCATGAACTCAGACCAAAGTTGTTCCCAGCGCCCCTTACTCTGGATCAGTGCTCTTGTTGTCAAAAGCACTTCC
>NZ_LUKQ02000023.1 GCF_001647025.1 Endozoicomonas atrinae | reverse complement strand
ATCATCCTGAGTTTTAATCTGACTGGCTATTTGATCTACCAGTTTTTCGTTGATTTCAACGCTCATTGTTATTCTCCATTTTGGAGTATTAACGACAAGCGTTTACACAATTTAAATTACATTCCCTGTTCACCCACCGGCTGGCCATAAAAATTTATATATGACTTGACTCTCCAGGGTGAAATCCGTTTAATACGCCTCGCACATCGTTTTCGTTGTTGTCTGAACAGCGCCTGGGTAGCTCAGTTGGTAGAGCAGCGGATTGAAAATCCGCGTGTCGGTGGTTCGATTCCGCCCCTAGGCACCACTCTTAAACAATTACGAAACATACGTGCCTAAAAATTAAGCCTGGGTAGCTCAGTTGGTAGAGCAGCGGATTGAAAATCCGCGTGTCGGTGGTTCGATTCCGCCCCTAGGCACCATATAGAAAAGCCTTGAGTATCTGCTCAAGGCTTTTTTTGTTATGGGATAATTAATACTGATCGAACCTTCTAACTCCCTATTGCACTGAAGATTTGAGCCTTAATCCTGCGTTGCCGATCGTCGCCTTGTCTTAAGGCTCAAATCTTCTTGCTCATAACGGGAGTTAGAAAGCACGATTGGTATAACCAGAACCCTCAAAACTTACAATAACTTCCAGACCGCCTGATACTGCTGTACCAAGCTCAATGGTTGCTCCATGCAACTCAACAACATGGGCAACGATTGAAAGACCCAGCCCTGCTCCTTCTACATTGGAGGCATGTCTGTCGCTATCTGCACGGTAGAAACGATCAAATACTTTTCTCCTTATTTTCTGAGGAATGCCGGGACCGGTGTCAGTGATGCACAGAATCGTCTGCTGATTGCTGACGGTAACTGACAGTTTGATCGTACCCTCATCTGGAGTGTAAAGAGCCGCGTTTCTGACAAGGTTGCTGATCATGATATTCAGCCCTGAATCATCGCCTTGAATGACGGCTGGCTGTGTGCCTTCCAGTGTAATTGTCTGTCGCTTATCCAGAATCAGCTGAATATTGTCTGCAATAACTCTCTGACAAACTTTGTACAGGTCAACGGTCTGGAAAGTGGCCAGGTAGGCATCAGGTGTCGTTCTTGCCAGGATAAGTAACTGCTCCACCAGGTGAGCCATGCGCTGATGGCCTCTGAGGGAAAGGGCTATCGCTTTATCTTTTTCATACCCTTGTTTTTTTATCGCATTCTGCAGGTGGACACCTAACCCTGCCAGCGGTGTTCGCAGTTCATGGGCCGCATAGCCAACAAATTGCCGTTCCCGGTTAAATGCGTCTGACAGCCTTTTCAAAAGTTGGTTGATTGAGCTGATCAGAGGTATCAGCTCTTTTGCTGGATTGTTAATGGGTACTGGGTGAAGATCATTCGCTTCACGACGTTTGAGCTCATTAGCCAGGATAATGACAGGCTGAAGCCCCTTATTGACCAGCCAGACAATCATCAGGAAGACCATTGGAAATGTAAACAGAAATGGAAGGATACTTTTTAACGCAATAATGCCCCCCATTTCTCCCCGAATATCGCCACGCTGTGCAGTAATGATCCAGCTGTTTTTGCTGGTTATATGCAGGGTAACTGAGTTAACTTAACGCAAAATTAAGGTATTTCTGCTCAGGATTTTTTTATTGGCGGTTCTTCCTGTGGATAAATTATTCACAGTGAATTACATCTTTACGGTGTTCAACACACGATTGACTAAAGCATCTCTTTCGGCATGGCTATCTTCATGAGTTGACGAGTGATGGAAGAAATCCAGCCAGAACGTAACAATATGCTGGATGGTTTCTGGTCTGTTTATAAGGTTATGGTCGTCTTTTATAAACGTGCCGCCCAGCACAACCTCCATCCATTTACCGTCCAGGCTGTAACGCAGAAATACATAGTGGCAACCTCCAGCCCAGAATCCATAGTGACTGACTTTTTTCATAGGGTCTGTCAGTTGCTCAGTGGGAATGCGCAATACCACCAGATCCCCTCGAACGGGTGTTGATGGTTTGTTATGGAAAACAGAGTGGGCACCATGTCCACTGGCATTGATGACAATGGTTTTCTGATTTTTGCCGAAGAAAGGCTGCAGTTGTTCAAAACTGTCAATCATTGCTTCGGTCTGAATCAGCTCTACACCTTCAGCTGATAATTGTTGTGTCATGTATTGAAGAACCGATACCGTATCGGTTTGTATGACGTTGTCAAAAGCGACGACCTGATCGAAGTGTAGAGGGTTCAAGTTATCCCCACTGATGTCCCAGCCGTAAAAACGGCTCTTAAATGAGTGCTCTGGATAGAGGTCTGAAGGACATTCTGCATTAACGGTACGGATACCGGACTTATCCTCCAGGGGCGCTGTGTTAGATAATTGATCGTAAAAAACCAGACTCTGGGTAATGTGAGTGGCAATACTCAGTGGAGGAGTTCTGGTGTAGCTGTGCCATAACGTCTGGGCACGTTGCACCAGTTCGCACCAGAGCTTTCTATTTTTCAGTGGTTCAATAGATACGGGCATGACCCAGCCGCCAGCTGTCATGCTTGAGTAATTATCTTTCCAGACAGGCTCTGTTTTATCCGGATTTATTTCTGTGATGCCTTTAGGGTAGGCTTGGGCAACCACCCGAATTGGGATTTTATGTCCCCTGTTATGATTAAGGCGGTGGTTGATTTCCAATGCTGCAAAAATACCAATGTAACCGGCACCCAAAATAACAATCTCGGATGAGTCCTCACTTCTTCTGTGGTCATTATGAATCTGCAGCTCAACCTGGCTGGCAATGTATTCGGCAACAGAAGGTGCCAGAGTCAAGCCCGAGCCACCAAAGCCATAAGCATGGAAGATGGAGGTATGGCGTTTGCTGGAGAAGCCTTTCTCCCATTGCAGTACGGGAGGTCCTGTGAAGTGACGCTGTCCTGTAATGGCGTTGACTTCGCCATGATCCAGAGCCAGTACGATCATCTCTGCAAGATTCGGCATGATGAATGCCGATTCCTGTTCGTGGGCAACGGTCTTCATACTCATCCATAATATGGAGGTAAGGATAACCGTTAGAGAATATCTCAGGATGGGAAGGTGTCTACTAAGGGGCATTGGCTATTCTCGTTATTCGCTTGGGCGAACTGAGAATAGCCAAAGAAATACAATTTATAAGGTTATTTATCTTCCGGCACATAGCCTTCAGCGGCATCAATATCTTCACCGGAGAAGTATTTATCCATTTGTTCCATCAGGTACTTTCGGGCTTCTGGCTCCAGCAGGTTCAAGTGCTTTTCATTGATCAGGCGGGTCTGATGCGCCTGCCATTCAGTCCATGCTTCCTGGGAGACATTTTCTAAGATCCACTGACCTTTTGGGCCGGGCAATGGTGGAACCATAAGGCCTTCCGCTTCTTTTTTCAGTTTTACGCATTGAATCATTCTGGCCATTGTTATCTCACTGCTTCAGTTAGTATGAATTGAGAGTATCTTAACGATAAACGCATCTGATAAGAATTCATTCCATTCAGGAAGAACAACTGACTTCCAGCTTTTTGCCCCATTCAGGGGGCTGCTCTGCATAGTGTTCAAAGTCAGGGTGTTCATCGTAGGGAGACATCAGCACTTTCATCAGGTTTTCAATTTCCTGGTAGTCACCCTTCTCTGCTTTTTCGATCGCCTGTTGTGCCAGATAGTTTCTGAGAATATATTTCGGGTTCACCAGCTTCATCCGTTTCTGTCGAGCCTGATCATCCAGGGGATTTCTTTTGAGCCTTTCCTTATAGGTATCCAGCCAGGGGGCAAGTGATGGATGGTTTGCTAACTGCTCTAATTGCTCATTGGTTTGATCCAAAGGAAAACTGCTGAGGGTTCGGAAGAACAGCGTGTAATCACAGTGACTATCGTGCAGTAGCTGAAGCAGGTCGCGAACCAGTTCTGCATCTTCCTCCTCTTCTTCAACCAGTCCCAGCTTATCGAGCATCAAGCGGGTATAGGTTTGGGTATAAATTTGTGGGTATTGATCCAGCGCATTCTGGATTAACTCACTATTCTCAAAAAGAGGAATCAGTGCCTGCCCAAGCCTGCCACAGTTCCAGTAGCCAATTTCGGGTTGCTGGCTGAATGCATAGCGACCGGAATGGTCAGAGTGGTTACAGATGTAGTGCCAGTTAAAATCATCCATAAAACCATAGGGGCCATAGTCAAAGGTATCCCCAATGATGCTCATATTGTCGGTATTCATAACGCCATGAGCAAAACCTGCTGCTTGCCACCGGGCAATCAAAGTTGCTGTACGACGAACGACTTCTGAATAAAAAAGCTGATACCCTGCGTCACTGCCAGCCATTGCTTCCATCCCTTCAAGGTCTTGAAAGTGTTGTTCAATGGTGTAATCAGCCAGTTCTTTCAGGGCTTCGTATCGTTTGTTGTAAAAGTAGTATTCAAAGTGACCAAAACGGATATGGCTTCTGGCCAGTCTGAGCAATGTTGAGCCAGCTTCAGTGGTTTCCCGGTAAACCGGCGTATCACTGGTCACTACGCACAAAGCACGGGTAGTGGGTATACCCAGATGGTGCAGTGCTTCTGAAGCGAGATATTCTCTGATACAGGAGCGGAGAACGGCCCTGCCATCCCCAAATCGGGAGTAGGGGGTCTGGCCGGCACCTTTCAGATGAAGATCCCACTTCTCACCTTGGATATTGACCAGTTCTCCCAGTAACAACCCTCTGCCATCACCCAGTTGGGGATTGTAGGAGCCAAACTGGTGGCCAGAATACACCATGGCGAGTGGTTCTGAACCAGGCCATGCACTATTTCCGGAACAGATCCGTGTCAGTTTTTCTCGGGTTTCATGAGCATCTTCAAGGTTTAGCAGCTGGCCGGCTGATGCGCTATAGGTAACGAGTCTCGGTTTCTCCAGAGGTGTTGGATCCAGCCTTGTATAAAAGTGTTCTGGCAAGCGTGAGTAAGTATTGTCAAAGTTCCTGCCATCAAGGCTATTCATCCCTGTACTCCCAAATGCATGAAGTTGACTATTTTACTATGTTTTTAACTCCCATACATTCTCTTCAAGGGACTATGTGTCGTTATGCCTTATGATTCCAGTGCCCTGTTTACCCCTTTTTCCTGTGGAAAACTGCAGTTGCCTAATCGAATTGTGATGGCACCGATGACCCGTAACTTTGCTGATAACTGGCTTCCGACATCAGAAATGGCAGCCTATTACCGCCGGCGGGTTGAAGGTGGTACCGGCTTTATTATCAGTGAGTGTACAGCCATAGATCATCGTGCCAGTAATGCCTATGAGGGTGTACCCATTTTCTATGGGCGGGCAGCACTTGCAAAATGGAAGCATATTGTAGATCAGGTTCATGAGGTGGGGGGAAAGTTTGCACCACAAATCTGGCATGCAGGGCCAGAACGCAGGGCAGGTATTGGGCCTGATTATGGCGAGCTTGGCGTTGGTCCTGTTGATGCTTTTGAAGGTGGAGAACGGATTATTCGAGGGCTGGAGAAACCTGAAATTCATAAAATCATTGAGAGCTTTGCTCAGGCTGCACACGATGCTGAAATGATTGGTAGTGATGCTGTTGAGATTCATGGTGCTCATGGTTATTTAATTGATAAATTTTTATGGCATCGTTCAAATCAGCGCACGGATGAATATGGTGGAGCACTAAAAAATCGGTTGAAGTTTGCTGTAGATATTGTCAGGGCTATCCGCGGTGCTGTGAGTGATACGTTTCCGGTTATTTTTCGGTTTTCACAATGGAAGGTCGATGATTACTCTGCTCATACCGCTCTGACAAAGCATGACCTGGCTACGATTATTCAGACATTAAGTGATGCTGGTGTGGATATCTTTCATGTCAGTACACGACGATTTTGGGAGCCAGCTTTTAGCGATGGGCCTGAAACACTGGCGCATTTATTCAAAAAATTATCGGGAAAACCAGTAATTGCTGTGGGAAGCATCGGTTTGAGTCGCCCATTAATTCTTGCTCCTTCGGGGCAATTTATCGGGGCAGAAACGAAACTTAACCTGGATCGACTGGTTTTCTCATTTCAAAATGGTGAGTTTGATCTCTGTGCTGTGGGGCGGTCACTGCTTGCCAACCCTGACTGGGCGAATAACGTTCGGTATGGGCGTTTCGAATCATTAAAGCCTTTTACTGCAGAGTTATTGAAAGAGTTGTATTAAAAACTACTCTGATTTACTCCGTAAAGAGAGCCTCTGGAAAAGTTGGCAGCCTACTAATCTTGTGTCGTGTAATGCATTTTCATGAAATGACCGGTTGATACTATGCCTCATGATACGCGTGCTTTGTTTACCCCTTTTTCCTGTGGAAAACTACAGTTGCCGAATCGAATTGTGATGGCACCGATGACCCGTAACTTTGCTGATAACTGGCTGCCAACAGAAGCTCTGGGGACCTACTACCGGAGAAGAGCTGAGGGTGGTGTTGGTCTGGTGATCTGTGGAGGGGCAACGATTAACCATAAAGCCAGTAACGGGTTTGATCGAGTGCCAAGGTTTTATGGGGAAGAGGCATTAACCCGATGGGAAGCTATTGTTGAGGCAGTACATCAGGCTGGTGGATGTTTTGCACCACAGATCTGGCATGTGGGGGAGCGCAGAAGACCAGGGGTAGGTCCCGATCCATCTGAGCCAGGGGTGGGACCTATGGATATCTATGAAAATGGAAAACATGTGGTGCGAGCGTTGGAAAAGTCGGAAATTGTGGAGATTGTTTCTGCTTATGCAGCGGCGGCTCGAGATGCAGAAGCTATCGGTTGTGATGCGGTTGAGCTTCATGGTGCCCATGGCTTTTTGATTGATCAGTTTCTATGGCATCACACCAATCAACGCACTGATGAATATGGCGGAAGTCTTGAAAATCGTTTGAAATTCGCTGTTGAAGTGGTGAGTTCCGTCAGGCAGGCGGTAAGTAAAGATTTCCCAATTATCTGCCGGCTATCTCAATGGAAGGTCTTTGACTATTCCGCACACATTGCCAGAAATCGTCAGGAGCTGGCCATTATCCTGAAGGCTCTGGTAGCCGCTGGAGTAGATATATTCCATGTCAGCACTCGCCGTTTCTGGGAACCTGCCTTTAAGGATGGGCCTGAGACATTGGCTGCATTAGTAAGAAAGCTCTCGGGTAAGCCAGTCATTGCAGTTGGATGCATCGGCTTGAGCCGACCGTTCAGCAAGGATCAAAGGGGACAATTTCTGGAAGCGGGTGTTGAGTCAGATATGAACCGCCTTATTCGTGCTTTGGATAGCAGGGATTTTGACCTATGTGCTATTGGGCGGGCACTAATAGCTGATCCTGACTGGCCACATAAAGTCAGGCAGGGGAGCTACAGCTTGTTAAAACCTTTTTCGGCTGAGTTGTTAACAGAACTGTATTAATAGAGGTGTTTATAGCCCTTGATGAGAATGCCCTCAGGTATGAGGGCATTCTCAATCAGCTATGTGACCCATTAAAATTCATAGCGAACTCTGGCAATAAACCCATCCACCTTGAAGTTGTCTGCCCAATGGTGTGAGTAACTGAAGGTAATGGTGGTATTGCTCTCAATCTCCATATTAATGCTTGCATCAAGTTGATAGCGGTTGGCGTCCCTGTCAGCGCCATTGATCAGGAAGTTTTCACCACCAGCGGCAAAGTGCGCTGTGATGGCAATCGGATCTTTCTTGAAATCGTGAAAGCCCATTAGCCCAAGTTCTGGCTTGATGATCATAGAGTCGGTATTAATCTCTCCAATCAGCTTCAGACCGGCACCCAGTTCCATGATGTCATATTTTCCATTATTGACCTGATCGTACGATAAGTAGGTCTGGGCAGGGTCTCTGGCAGACTCGGTATAATCGTCGGTTTTGATGGTGTAATAATTAAAGGCTACCTGAGGCTGCCAGCTCCACTCATAACCCAGTGGGTATGTGTAGCCTGCTATCATGCCAACTCCCCAGCTCTGGGTATCGTATTTTGCATCATGCAGGTTACCACCAACGTAGCGGTGCCCTTTATTCTTGCCAAAGGAATAACTCATTCGACCATCAAAGAAAAAATCATCTTCTATGTACGATGAGTAAAGACTGAAGATATGAGTATCCGTGTCAATTTTGTTTCTTGAGCCATCCTTCCCTTCCACTTTTCCTTTTGAATAGGTGTAGGCAATGCCCACCTCTATATTCTGATCCTCTTCCAGAGGGCTGTCTGCACCAATTGAGAAACCATTGGTTTTGGCATGATAACCCGGAACATTGTCCTTAATATCCTGTGTTGCCTTACTGTATGAGTATTGAATCCAGGCACCGCCAGCAGAGAAGATATCTCCTGTGCTGATGCCGGTTCGTTTGCCGGACATTCTGTCATCAAGGGTTTTACCTGCCGCTTTAAGTGCAAGGTTGGCATTGTGAACCGCATGAGGAGACATGGCAGGGGCTAGCTCTGCGGTTTTAGTAGTGTCTTTGCCGGATTTTATATTTTTTACAACATGCTGGGTTAGTTTTGCACTTTTACTGTTAACTTTTGGATGCTCTGCCTCATCTTTGTTGGCCGGTTTAGTGGCTGCCAGCATCATAGATCGAAATCTGCCAGGAACCTGGTTGGCCCGGTGGTCAGCCTGGTTGGTGCTGGTCAGCAGCATTCGCTTCGTATTGTTTGGGTCAACTATTGCGTCGTAATGAACATACAGCTCATTCTCAGCATCAACAGTAACAGGCTGGTTAATATTTGACTCTGATGCTTCCATCAGAAGGTATTGTTTGCCGATGGCAGGATCAGTAATGATTGAACTGTCAAAAACAAAATCGGCAGCAGGACCAATGTTGATATCATTGGCACTGATTACAGGCACCTGCTGTGTTGTTCCGTCAGCCAGTGGTTGAAGTCTGGCGGAGTCTGGATCTTGTTCTGTCAGCACCAGACGACCATCATGTTGATAGCTGCCATCTATATTAAGTTCAGATGGAATGGTGACGGTTGCTCCCTGACGAATATGGAATGTAGGTGATGATTCAGGAGCCTCTATACGGTGATTGTCTGGCGAGCTCGAAACAATAGCCATACGATCTGCCAGAAAATGAAGATTACCATTAATCCCAACCAGCCCATTGGACTGAAGCATGTTTCCTTCATAACTGTTTGTGCCGTTAAAGGTAATGGTATCAATATCGGATAATTGCTCTGTCACTTTTGTATCGGTGGCAATGAATTGATCACCTTTACCCCTAGCTCCTTTAATTGATCCAACCTCACCACCGGTCTGCTCTATAGTGAATGATGGACGGCTATGTTCTGGTAACAGATTGACCTCACCAAGCATACCACTGGAGTTGACGTATACCCTTTCATAGTCGTCAGTAAAGTCGGTTGCCAGTACGCCTTTGCCTTCTGGTGCCTTACCAGAGAAAACAATATTGGCAGCACTAGCTCCTTCATGGATGTTGATGTTTTTAGGGTTAGTTAACTGAATGCTGTTCCAGTCAGAGCCAAAAATATCGATATTGGCAAATCCTGAGGCTTCTTTCAGTCGGCCATTTACCAGGGCCAGAGTGTCCTGTTTATCCTGTCGGCCTTTTACCTGATCTGTGTTACCGCCGTGTTGAATAAAGTAGAGTGAAGGGCGCTGGGTATCTGCTGAGAAATCCAGTACCTTGAGGTCTCCCCGGTTATCAAGAAATTCATCGGTACCAGTCTCACCAAGGCTGGTGACGACAAATGCCCTATTTTTGTCATAGGGGGCATCATCTGAAAAATAAAGATGAAGTGACTGTTTTTTAGCTGCATCCTGTTCACTGGGCAGAGTTCCGTCAGCAACAATGAGGTCTGCAGCACCATCTGGCGCAATCGTCAGTGTTTCGGGATTATTAACCAGCCCCTGGCTGCTCCAGCCAGCACCATGAATCCAGATGTTTTTAACAGAGTCAACATAACCAGTATTAGCTCCATCATTGATATTGACCCGTTGTACCTGAGGGGTAGGCTGGTTGCTTTTGATATTTAAAGGGCGGTCTGGTGATGTCTGTATATTCAGCGTTGCAGGGGTATCCGGCGCATCTGGTGTTGGTTTGCTTTGGGAGCTGTCAGAAACATTGACTTCAGAAACAGGCGCATCAGCAACTAAATAAGCAGCACTGATCCAGCCTTCAGATACAAAATCAGAGGTAGGTATAAACAGTTGCTCTACCGCCGGTGTTTCGCCTTTAAGTCTGGCTCCTTCCGTTAGCTGAAGGCTATCAATTTTTTTGCTGAATACACTGACTGGCCTGCTTTTCGGAGTACTGAGTACCAGGTTGTTATCCATGGGACAGAGTTGTGGGTCGCTACCAACCAGAACATATCCAAACTCGGTTTCCGGAGCATAGACACCATCAGCATTAATAATTCTACCCAGTTCCAGAGTTTTGCTTTCACTGGACATGATGTTTACGACACCACCCTGCAACGATAGATCGCCAAGGCTAGCCTGATCATGTACTTCCAACAGGCCGAGTACTCCACCTTCGGTTACCTTAATGGGCAGTCTCTGTCCGGAGGCTGTTTTTACCTGAAGGGTCAGATCATTCTCTGTACTATGAGGGGGCTCCTGTGGCCCATAAACCTGCAGTAATGTCAGAATACCATTCTTATCAATAAGCACTTCTCTGGTATTGCTGAGCATTCCATGCGATCCCCAGTCATTACCGGCAACGGTAACGGACTGGAGACTATCAATATCACCCTTAACGTGACCTCCGTGAATAATCAGCTGATCATCTTTTTCAGGGTTACCTGTCAGCATACCTATTTCGCCATCAAGCATCTCAAAGCGCATGTTGGGACGCTCTTTAATGCTGAAATTAAGCCCAGGAGTAACGATGTCAGTTATTAAGGTTGTGTTTTCTGGTTTTCTGAAGGAATACGGCATAAGAGTAGCGTTAGGCGTCTCGTGAGACTTCTCTACTCTTTCCTTCTCGAGATTGTCGGCATTGACCGCATAAATATACCCAATGGGCAGGGTGCTGGTTAGTTTCAGAGACTCAAGATCAGCAGGAAGCTCGACCGGAGCTGCAACTCCATGAAGGTTCAGGCTGGAAAAACCATTTTGCAGTGCTGAACTTGAAACTGCCTGTATGGTTTCTGGAGAACCTGCATTAACGGTGAGCTCGTCATTTCTGGTTTTGCTTCCCAGAAGGCTTACAGGCGTGTCACTGCTGTGGACATAATTAAGGTCTGGACGTTGACTGCCATTGGAAGCGTCAATCTCATTAATACTACCGAAATTAGTGATTCTGATTGGTTCGCCGGATGCAATATCACTGAAAAGAAACCCCAGGTTTCCATTGGTATGTGCTGGAGAGGTTCCCAGTGTAACTCCTTGTACATGTGCTGATGGTGAAACTTCAATATGCCTGGCATCACGAACGGGTCCGTAAGCATGGAAAGGCTGATCAGCTGAGGCCGTTACCATCAGTTTCTCCGGGGCGATCAGTTGGCCAAAACGTGCCCCATTGGCGATAGTGACTTCTGCTTTACCCTCTGAACCATCGAATTCCGGGATCGGTTGCCCTGCACTGATTTCAAACTCTGAAGGAGTAGCAACAATCAGCGTATTGGCTTTTTCTGCTGGTTGGTTGTCTTGTGATGAGAATGCCGAGTCTCTGAGGATAATTGACGTTTGTTCAAAAGCGGGTGTGTCTTTATCACCAGCAGATTCAGTGACGAGATGTTTTACCCCACGGACAGGCGTTTTTACCTGCCAGTCACCATCGGTTTGTGCTCGGATGCGATGCACATCTTCAATGATATTGATTATTCCGTTTTCCAGAGACAGTTCATCACTGCCATTCAGGTGGCCTGTCATCTGGCTCATGTTTCCACCTTCAAGCGATATTCTGGCAGCAGGGCGGTTATTGGTATCGGATAAATTAATATTGGTTATTCCCGATTCATTAACTTTGATATCAAAGCCATTGGCTGATGGAAACTTGTCAGTAAAACTGAGCTGCAGGGTTTGTTCCTGATCTTCACTGATATCACTCAACGTAAAGTTTACAGTGCCACCGGCAATCAGTGATTTTGGGTTGATAACTGGCCGGGATGCTGCCCACTTGTCACCGGCTATATAGATGAGTTCAAAATCCCTGACTTCACCATTGACTGAGATCTTCTGGTTAATTTCACCAGTTATGTTTTCTGCTGGATTGATACGCAGGATATCCATCGGGCTGTTACCTATCAGGTTTCCCTGCAGTGTTCCGCCACGAAGCTCAATCAGATTCATGTCATTACCAGATCCCTCAAGAAGCACTGCGGCGCGCTTTCCCTTTATGTAGCTACCGGGAGTGAGGATGGCGATATTAAAAGGCCCTGTTCCCCGGATAGCGGCATTATCACTGATGACTGTTCCCGAGTTCTTAAGCCCACCTTTGTGAAGATGAATGCCAGTGGCTCCATCAATAGCGGTTATTGTGCCGGTATTTGCGATAAGTCCGGCACCGACATCCGGATTGTCCGGGTCGTTGGATTGTGCCTTGGCTCCAGTTGAGTGCGAACCCGATATCTGAATACTGCCATGGTTTTTGATCAGGCCACTGTTATATGCCAGCAGTCCTGTTCCCTGACCTTTAATGGATCCATGAGTATCATTTATGGCAGCTGCTTTGTAGTCATTACTGTGTTCATCCCAATCTTTGCCTGTTCCGAACCACTCAATGTTCTGTCCATTGCTGACCATTCCTGTGCTTTCTGGGTGGTTTAGCAAAATGATGCCGTGATTGGTGGCCGTCGTTTGACCGCCTGTACCATCAGGGCTGGCGGTTGCCCTGATACCTGTACCTAGTGCATTGACTTCAATATTGCCATTGTTAAGGGTTGTGCCACCTTCAGCCTCCATTCCCGTAATCCCTTTTGTCGAGATGTAGATAGTGCCGGGATCTACGTTGATAGCTGAGGCATTGGACTCCGTTCGTATACCTGAGGAGTTACTCTCCAGCTCTTGAGAAATGCCACTTAAGTAAATTGAACCCTTATTGAGAAACCGACTATTTTCACCTGCGATATGAACTCCCCTGTGAATAGCCGGCTGATCAGGGAATGAGGCTGTATGAATTTCACCACTGGCTTCATTATTTACTTCTATGTAATCACCAATAGCCTGAACCATAGACTCCATGCTTTCAGCGGGTTTCGATAGATCGCCTTTAATAGCTCCATGGTTACTGAGTATCGTTGGTTGAGATCTGCTGCCTGGACTTAATTGAATATTGTGGAAGATGCTGCCTTTACTGGTTGGAGTTATCGTCACAAGCTTGGGAATCGTTTCAGCACTGCCAGAGGTAATAGTTTTGGTTTTTTCTGGCGGCCAATGCTGTAGTTTAAAATTGTCGTTTACCTGAGCATTATTATAAGCGTCTAGACCTGCCGAGGACTTTTCTTGAGAGCTTTTATAATCATTGGATACAGTTCCAGGGCTTTCAGTTTCTATTCCAGCATAACCACTTTGGATTAATGTTGAGACTGCTGAAGAAATTGCAAGGACCAGTATTTTTTTATGGAATGTCTCAAAATTGAAACAAATCATTCTTTAGATTCCTCAACCAATGGGTTTTACCATAGGGCTGAAACTTCTACACATAATGTATAAAAATAACCTCAGCGTTATTTTGAACGCTGAGGTTATTTGTTTGGATATGATTGGAAGGTGTATGGCAGTCAGGCCAATGGTTATTTGAAATACAAATGGTATGGAAAAGGTTTTTTCATACAAAATATTGTTTTAACTTTAGAATGATTTTTTTTGCTTTGTTTTTTTATAAAAAGTGTTGCTGGTATTGATGATGAATTGTGAGTCCTCTGGGTAATTATTACGCCTAAGTAGGCGTAGTAGATATGGAGAGGTCAATTCTCTCCATATCAAAAGGAATGCTTATATCCAATAAAACTGCCAGTAATGTGTCTTACAATGTCTTTTCTACTTTTTGTAAAAGTTTCTTTACAGGCGCGGCCAATCCTAATTCAGGCGACTGATGCAGTGCAAACCAGTAATAGCTATCATGGTCTTTTATTACCGTATTACTGGTTTGTCCTGGATATTCAACAAAACTAAGTGCCGGGGTAATGTCCAGGTGGTAGTGGCTGAAGGTGTGACGAAAAGACTGCCATGTATCGAACTCTTTCAGTAACAAGCCTGTCTTCTCAAGAGCCTGCTCGATAATCTGGTCAGGATTTGAAATTTCAGGAAAGCTCCAGAGGCCTCCCCAAATACCAGATGGTGGGCGTTTTTCAAGGAGAATCTCACCGTACTGGTTGACCACCATAAGCATAATCGTAGATTTTTCCGGTTTGTCTTTTTTAGGTTTTGACTCAGGAAATAATCTCTCCTGCCCAAGTTTGTGGGCTATGCAGCTGTCTTCAAGTGGACAAGCCTGGCAGGTCGGTTTACTTCTTTTGCAAACAGTGGCCCCCAGATCCATCATCACCTGAGTGTAATCTCCTGTTCGACTTTCAGGTGTGAGTTTTTCAGCAATATCCCATAGCTCATTGGCGACACGTGTCTGTCCAGGCCAACCATGGATAGCAAAGTGCCGGGTAAGTACTCTTTTTACATTACCATCCATGATTGGAGCCCTGATTCCCATGCTAATGGATGCAATGGCTCCAGCTGTGGATCGACCTATTCCTGGAAGCGCCATAAGCTGTTCAACTGAGCAGGGAAATGTTCCTGAGAACTCACTCACTACTTTTTTTGCGGCGTTATGCAGGTTTCTTGCGCGACTGTAATAACCGAGTCCACTCCAGAAATGGAGGACTTCATCTTCACTCGCTGCAGCAAGGTCAGTGACAGCTGGAAATCGCTCCATAAACTTCTGGTAGTAAGGAATGACGGTCGTTACCTGAGTCTGCTGCAGCATAATCTCGCTGATCCAGACACGATAAGGTGTTTTATTTTGCTGCCATGGCAGATGTTTTCGTCCATGAGCATCGAACCAGTCCAGAAGTCTCTGACTGAAAGTACTGTCTGTATATGCGTCTTTTTGAGTCATTAAATTACAAAATCAGGTTTGCGATCAGCGAAGCTGCTGATCGCATAAGAAGGCTCACGAATGGGAGCGCTATTTAAAGAATCCCTTGAGTAGATCTTTAACCGGTCCCTGCACCTTGTCTTCTATCTTCTTCTTAAGGCGGTTCTCCGCAATTTCCGCAATGGTTTCAGTAAGCCGTTTAACATCAATGCCACATTTCAGGTCACCAAGATCACCATGGCAACGAACAGGCCAGGTGACGTTGACGTACTCCTTGTTGATCTGGCAGGCAGGATCACTGTCAGGTGCTTCTTCTCCACGAATGTTGAGGCCCATATGATAGTCCAGTTGACGATCAACAAGATTTACGTATCCATCACCTTTCAGGTTCATATAAGCGAGAGCTGCGATCAGATTGTCGTTTGAAGCAACGCCATTTTTGATCACGAAAGTGCCACTCAGGTCGGTAAACTCGGTTGATGAACCCCAGTCCGTCGCTCTCAGCTCTTTCTTGCGTACTTTGGCAACGCCTTCACACACCATTTTGTCAAAATTGGCATCGGTGAATACGCCTTTATCAATCTTGAATTCAATGTTGCCATTTAGGTTTCTGGTAAGAACACTGGCGTATTGACCCTGTGTATGAACCTTCATACCGGCATTCACGTCGCCCTGCAGTGACGCGAGGTCAGGAATCGGCTTTGACAGAGCTTCAAGGCTTATATTCTTCAGCTCTGCGGAGGCTGCCATTTTTGGATTGCCTGACTGACGTACATCCAGGTTAGACGTCATATCAATCGTGCCTTGATAAAAGCGGGAACCAATTTTTACTTCCTGCTTACCCTGTGCTGCTTTTATATCCACAGACGGCTGTTCAAAAATGAATTTTGCAACAGTGAGAGAGGCCAGTTTCATTGAGCCGTCAAGATCAAGGCCACGAAGCATTTCTTCCGGAATCAGAGGATGCTCTTTACCTGATGGTAGTTGTTTTGAGTCTGAGTCAGCTGGCTGCTCTTCATCAGAAGCTTCTGCGTCTTCAGTGGCAGGGGGGAGATAGTTATCCAGATTGAGGTCGTTGCCGGTAAAGCTGAACTGCATATCGCCCCGATCAATGCTGTTCATCCTGAAATTACCATCAAGGGAAAAGCTATCCAGCTGGAGCTGCAGCTTGTCGGCGGCCAGGCTTTCACCATCGGTACTGAAATGACTGTCAAAAGATAGCTTGCTCAAGGCTTTTGGGTCAGCCATGGGAGGAAGCTGGACTTTGATCTGGTTCAGCAGATTGGCAAGGTTAAACTCTGCAACACCCAGGTTGCCTTTAACCAGCATTGGCGTTTGCTGGTATTGGACATTACCCACAATGCTTAGACTTTCACCTTTGTCTACATCAGGTGTAGCAGTGACTTTCAGGTTTTGAATGTCATAACGACCAGCTTCCAGGTTAAACGTCATCTCTCCACTGATCAATGAATTTAAGACAAGGTCAGGTATTGTAATGTGGGCTTTCAGTTCAAAATCAAAAGGCTGCTGATTGCGGATGGCTCCGGTGGTTAAACTGGCCTGATCGATAATGTATTTCTGTTTGGATTCTTGGTCATCGTAGCTGATCAGCAGTCCACTGACGTTGACACTGGCAATATCCAGTTTAAGAGGAGATGAGGTTGTTTCTGACTCGGGCGTTGGAGCCGGGGATGGCTCCTGTCCTCTGGGAGCCTGTTTTTCTAAGGGCTTTGGAGCACTGACCTGCCAGTTTCCCTTGCCTTTGGTATTCTTCACCAGTGTTAATTCAAGCCCTTTCAGCTCAAGGGTCTGCATTTCAATGCGTTTACTTAATAGAGGAATTAACTTAACGCTGACGCCAGCAGAACCCAATTGAGCCAGCTGGAAGCTATTAGCTCCTTCTACAGAAACATCCTCAAGAGAAAGACCAACCCATGGGAATATTGACCAGCCAATTGGCCCGTTAATACTGACTTTCAGTCCCGACTGGTCATAGACAAGCTGGGTGATTTCATCGCGATACTGGTTGGGATCGATAAAGCGTGGCAGGAGTGCCGCAGCGATAACACCCAGCAAAACCACCGCCGCAAGCAGAACGGCAATGAACTTGAGAATGCGGTTCATGGGAAGCCTCAGGATCTGAAGTTTGGAAGAGTTATAGTAACAGGCACCTATCTTACCCTGATACTTAATGTCATCAAGGGTAAAACAGGTTTATTGCTGGAATGGTAATAGAATCAGAGGCTGGCTACTTGCAGCTTTTTCAGTGACTCCACTGGACGCGTCCATGGATGAAGTATCAGAGCAATGTTTTTCATTGCTGGGGACTTCAGAGCCATGATGGCTTCCTGACTGCTTCTGTATTGTCCTTGAACCAGAATATACCAGTCCTTTTGGTTCCGCTGAACATGAACAGTTACTGCTGAAGCCAGCTCTGGGAAACGCTGTTTCAGCTTTTCAATGGTCTGCAGGTTACTGGCTGAGAACCACTGAATTGTATAGCTGTCTTCAGGACTGTTCAGCAGTGCATTAACATGGTTATGATTGCCAGGCTGCTCATAATTGTTGTCCGTCTGATAACCTGAATTAGCCCTGAAAGGTTGATCTCTGTCAGGGATTGTATGAACAACAGATTCTCGCTGTATCCTAGGTGTGCCGTGCTCGTTTGAGCCCACTAACCTTGGCTCTAGTGTCTGGCGGTTAAGATCATCACGATGGACAATATAGGTCTTTTCACCGGGGTCATCCTGACCAATCCACTGACGTTTATCAATAGAGGGTTCTAGCCGGGGGTTGGCCCACGCATGGGTAGCCTGCGGGGTTGAGCCAACCAGAGACTGCAAATATGCAACCTGTCTGACTTTTGGTGAGAAGCGTGCAGACACTCTTGATAGTGAGGGGGTGAGCAGAGCATCCAGAGCCTCTGAACGGTTGACAAAAAGCATACTGACCAGAGCATAGCGATTCCTGCTGTTTCTCTGGTAATGGATGATCTGAGTATTTTTTAATTCACTGTAACGAAGTCGTGCTCTTTCGAGTGATGCTTTTCTACTGGCATTCATCCATTCAATGGTATAGCTCCCTGGATTGGCCGTCAGAACATTGATTGAAGGCCGGGATGGTTCTGGATCTTCATAACCCCGAGGCTCTCTGTATTCAGGAGTCAGTGAAACGGGTTTATCCCGAGTGTTATAGTCGACATTCCTTGGGGTATGTTGCTGAGGAATTCTGCTGCGATAGGCCGGTGTGATACTGACATACATTTCCTGAGGATTGGCCTGTTCTGGTAGAATCCGATAGTTTTGATCACTGGGCAAGCCAGAGAGAGCATTGCCGTCGAACTCACTTCCATATGGAACAGCATTCATTCCCGCAGCTTGGCTTTTATCATAAGCGGCCTGAGCCAATGAGTAGCTATTATCGCGCTGGATAACTGATGCTTCCGGCTGTGGCTGCTGAGAATAATAGGGTTGCTGTTGATATTGCGAGAGTTGACTGTTTTGCTCCGTACTATAGGAAATATCATAGTTAATAGGAGCATTATTGCTGTCGTACATAGACAGTTCTGGAGGGTATTCTGGCTGATTGTTTTCAACAAGCCTTTCAACTGGGTATTTCGGCCTGATAATATCCAGTTTATGGATGCTGGCCAGCGACCTTGTCCAGGGGTAAAGTTCCCTGGACATATGCGATCTGGGAGGTGAATCCAATGCTGCCATTGCTGCAATATGGCTTGGGTATGGGCCATCAAGAAGCACATACCAGACTTTGCCTGATCGTTTGTATTCGGCAATTGTCGCGTCGTTTAATACCGGGTAGCGTTGCTTAAGAGCTTCCAGCTGTTCACGCTCTTTTGCTGCCATCCATTGAAGCACGTAATGATCTCTCGGAGCGTCCAGAATGTTTACTAAAGATTCTGTATTCCGTGCTTCAATGGACAATGAATTATAGGGCTCAGCATAAAGCTGCTTTTCATCAGGCTGTTTTTGTTTGGAATACCCAGCATATTGTCGAGCAGGTTCGGATTTATAAACTTGCCTGCTTATGCCGTTGCATAGCCAGTCATTATTAATGACTGACTGGCAGTTCCAGGAAATATTCGAAGCCAGTGGTTTTGGCGGCAATACAAGGCTTTCTGCCACAGGGGCAGACATTGACGTCAGAGCGGCCACGACACAAAGCCTGAGTTGTTTTTCCTTAAACAACAATCGACCGGACATGGTATCAGATCCTTCTTTGTTCAATTCAACAATACCTGAGTAGTAAACAAAATCAACCCTAATAAAAAAATAATTTTTTATTAGATGTTTGTTATGAATATTTCGATTCTTCTAAATAGAGCTATTATGTTAACGGCGGAGTTACTTTTTTCTGGTAAATAAAGGGTGTTTTCTTTTTGATATTTTTTTAGTCTGGAAAAAAAGAACTTATCGGTGTTTTGATTGTTAAATTATCTAAAAAATCAGTCTTTAATAGTATAAAGAAAGTTTGGTGGTCTCCTCATATTTAATTAAAGGTTGTTGAGGAAAAAATAATGTCGAAAGTGAATTACGCTGCTTTTAAATTACATTTCAATATAATTTGGATGATAGGGTTACTTAATATTTTATGTGTAGCTCCTGCCGTCAGCATGGCTAATGAATGCTTCCCTGTATTTGATAAAGCAAAATCACAGTACATAGTAGGGTATGGGAGCCTGCTCTATGAACAGGCGAGAAAATCAACAAATGTTGGATTTAAACCTGAAGTTCCCGTATGGGTAGATGGATTTAGAAGAGGATGGCAGACCAGAACTCGCCAGGAGAACAATGTAAAGGTAACTGAGCTGGGGGTTATACCGTTGGTTGGTGGACGGTTTAATGGTGTTTTGATTTCCATGCCTACTAATAAGATAAAATCGATAGATCGCCAGCAGAAACTGACCTGTCGTGTTCTGGTCAATTCTGAGCAGATAACGTCCATGAATAACGAGAAAATTCCGAAAAATAGCGAGTTCTGGCTCTATCAGACGCAGAATAAATACAGCAGTAAACCCGCGGGTAGCTATCCGATTCTAATGTCTGATGTTGATGAGTTTCTCACGGGGTGTATTGAACAGGCGGATAGGTTTGGCCTTAAGACCTTTGCCAGGGAATGTGTGGCTACGACCTGGAACTGGTCATCACACTGGGTGAATGATCGCCTGCACCCATTGAAAACAAAGCCTGCGCAAATTCGGAGGCAGCAGGTTGATCAGCTTCTAGAGAACTTGGAAGGGAACCTGTATGAACAGGTTCGGTCACAATAAAGAGTATCCGGAGACAGCCCTCCTGGAGCCTGTCCGTGAATAGACTGCCTACTGCGGTGGCAAAAAATTGGTCTGAAATTTCCGTTTAGCTCGGCAAATAGAACCGCTATTCATCTCACAAAATGAAATTCTCACCCTCAATTTTTCTGCCGTCCTCGTTACGGCTGCTATTCTCGGTCAGCCTCCTAGCGGCTTGGAACCAGTCTCTATATAATGCTCACCAGATATCCCGGCAAACAGAATAGATGACAATCCAACCGGAGAAGTTCATGGCTGAGCGCAAGGCCAGTGTTGAAAGAAACACCTTGGAAACCCAGATTCGTGTGGCCATCAATCTGGATGGTACTGGTAAGGCATCTTTTGATACAGGGGTGCCCTTTCTTGATCACATGATGGATCAGATTGCCTGACATGGCCTTATAGACCTTGATATCAAGGCGGTTGGTGATAATGAAATCGATGATCACCATACGGTTGAAGATATAGGCATTACGCTGGGGCAGGCTTTTGCCCAGGCCATTGGCGATAAAAAAGGACTGTATCGTTATGGGCATGCTTATGTGCCCTTGGATGAGGCGCTTTCCAGAGTCGTTATCGACTTCTCCGGACGACCCGGTCTGGAGTTTAATGTCGATTTTACCCGCGCAATGATAGGTCGCTTTGACGTTGACCTGTTCTATGAGTTCTTTCAGGGCTTCGTTAATCACGCGGGTGTTACCCTGCATATCGACAATCTGCGGGGACGCAACGCACACCACCAAATAGAAACTGTCTTTAAAGCTTTTGGCCGCGCCTTGCGTATGGCCATTGCCCTGGATCCGCGAATGGCGGGCCAAATGCCTTCTACAAAAGGGTCGTTGTAACCATGAAGACGGTCGCTGTCATTGATTATGGGATGGGAAACCTTCACTCCGTCAGTAAAGCGCTGGAACATGTTGCAGATGCGAATACCCGGGTAATGGTTACCTCCGATCCTGAGCAGATACTGACTGCTGATAAGGCGGTACTTCCCGGTGTCGGTGCAATTCGTGATTGCATGGCGGAAATACTCCGTCATGGTATTGATGAAGTGGTTCGCGAAGTTGTAGCTACCCGCCCGTTGCTTGGCATTTGTGTTGGTATGCAGGTTCTGCTTGATCATAGTGAAGAGAATGGTGGGGTTGAATGCCTTGGTTTGCTGTCAGGTGATGTAAAGTTCTTTGGAAAAGAGCTTCGGGATAGTGAAGGCGCTCGATTGAAAGTCCCCCATATGGGCTGGAGCCCCGTTAGTCAGGTTGAGCCATCTCACCCTCTCTGGCAGGGTGTTGACGACAATGCCCGGTTCTATTTCGTGCACAGCTACTATGCCCATGTTGCCAGTGAAGCCATGGTGGTAGGCAGAAGTGAGTATGGTCTTGGTTTCGATGTTGCCCTTGGCCATGAAAACATCTTTGCTGTGCAGTTTCACCCTGAAAAAAGTGCCGCAAATGGACTGCAGCTACTCGAAAATTATCTGAAGTGGAAGCCATAACGATGTTAATAATTCCTGCAATCGATTTGAAAGACGGTGCCTGTGTCCGACTGCGCCAGGGGGAAATGGATGATGCCACTGTCTTTGGTGATGACCCGGTTGCCATGGCCAGCCGATGGGTTGATGCTGGTTGTCGCAGGCTTCACCTGGTTGATCTGAATGGTGCGTTTGCCGGCGAGCCCCTGAATGCTGATGCGGTACGTGGTATTACAGCGAAGTACCCTGACTTGCCCGTGCAGATTGGTGGGGGCATTCGTGATCTAGCCACAATAGAAGCCTATCTGGACTCTGGTGTTTCCTGGGTGATTATTGGTACTAAAGCGGTAACAGATCCTGACTTTGTCAGAGAAGCCTGCCAGAAGTTCTCAGGCCACGTGATCGTGGGGATTGATGCTCGTGATGGTTTTGTTGCAACGGATGGCTGGGCAAAAGTCACCGACATTCAGGCCATTGCACTTGCACGCCAGTTTGAACAGGATGGTGTATCTGCCATTGTCTATACCGATATCGCCCGGGATGGCATGATGCAGGGGGTAAATGTTGAAGCAACCCGGCAATTGGCAAACAGCATGACGATCCCTGTGATTGCTTCAGGCGGTATCACTGACATGGATGATATCCGTGCTCTGAAAGCGGTTGCCCATGAAGGAATTGAAGGTGCGATCACTGGCCGCGCTATTTACGAAGGGACTCTCAGTTTGTCCGAGGCTCAGCGTTACTGTTTACAGGAGGGTTAAGCCCTCCCAGCTCAAGGCTGCTACGATGAATGATTCTGGTATTCCCCCCATGAATAGGCTCGATATTAAACGGGATGATAAAAATATGGCCGTGCTGGCGCATCTTCTGCCCTTGTTCGGCTTTATGATTCCGGGGTTGAATATTGTCATACCACTGGTGATCTGGCTGATGAAGCGGGATAAATCACTCTATATTGAGCACCATGCCAGGGAGTCCCTGAACTTTCAGATCACCATCTCACTACTGGCTATTCTCTGGGTTATCCTCAAGTTGATGTTGGTAGGCCTTCTGTTATTACCACTGGTACCAGTGATCATCATTGTAGTTCTGGTTTTCATGGTCAGAGCCGCCATGAAGGCAGGGAGCGGTGAGTTTTACCGCTATCCAATGTCGTTGCGCCTGGTCAATTAAAAAGATTTTAGAAAGGTTGAAGTAATGGGGCTGGCTAAAAGAATAATTCCCTGTCTCGATGTCGAAAATGGTCGGGTGGTTAAAGGCGTTCAGTTTGTTGATATTCGGGATGCTGGTGACCCTGTAGAGGTCGCCCGTCGTTATAATGAAGCGGGAGCCGATGAAATAACCTTTCTCGATATTACTGCCAGTCATGAGGGACGGGACACAACGGTGCATACGGTTGAGCGTATGGCCAGCGAAGTGTTTATTCCACTGACCGTTGGTGGTGGTATTCGAAAGGTAGAAGATATCCGTACCATGCTGAACGCTGGCGCAGATAAAGTCAGTATCAACACGGCGGCTGTTTTCAATCCTGAATTTGTTCAGGAAGCCGCTGACCGGTTTGGTTCGCAATGTATTGTTGTGGCTATAGATGCCAAGAAAGTGAGTAAACCCGGTGAACAGGATCGCTGGGAGATTTTTACCCATGGTGGCCGCAAACCTACCGGTCTTGATGCTGTGGAATGGGCTCTGAAAATGGAAAACCTCGGGGCAGGTGAAATACTGCTCACCAGTATGGATCAGGACGGTGTCAAAAATGGTTATGACCTTGGTGTAACCAGAGCTATTTCTGAATCAGTGAGTATTCCGGTAATCGCATCTGGTGGTGCTGGAAACCTTGATCATCTGGTGGATGGAATCAAAGAGGGTAAGGCGGATGCGGTACTGGCCGCCAGTATTTTCCATTTTGGCCAGTATTCTATTCCTGAAGCCAAAAAGTATATGTCAGATCGTGGGATTGAGATGAGGGTTTGACATGGATTGCTCTAGAGGGGAGCAGAAAAACTACACAGTATTCACCTTCAAACCCACGCCTTATCTCCAGGGCGTGGAGGTTGAGCGGTAACTATTTCTGTTGTTGGTTTGTATACAGAATTATAGACATGAGCTTTGGGAGCCTCCGGCATTCCTCTACAAAAAGAACACACGAAGGACATTACGGAAACCCCCCGGTTATAGCAACGAGCTGTTCCAGACCTAGACTCAGAATCAAGTTTATTTTCTGAAACAGGCGCTGGTCTAAAAGGTTCCCAACCAGTAACAGAACTCATAATTCTCTTTTCAAGGTAGTTACATCTGAACGCCTGTTAAAATAGCAGGCGATAGCAACCCTTGCCTCAAAATATTTGAAGTATCTGTTATTTGGTATTTCAAATACCTGATTGCAAATTAGATTTGGTTTAAAACGGATTTCATATCAAAAATCTGGCCTCTCAACTCATTGACCTGATTATTTTTGATACCTTTGATTCTGATGACCTCAATATCAATAGCCTCAAAACCCGGGAGGTCTGATGGAAGCCAGCTGATGCCTGAGTGGCGTATACCAGTACCAGCCATATCTGGCAGGCTATCCAGAGTCAGTGTCTAGGGGGCGTTACCAACTGGCCATTCAACCTCCCTGAAACAACGCAGTTTACGGTGGGTCGGGGTATGGCAAAGAGGTTGTGAGCTAAAGAGTGGGGATCAAAATGGCGATGATAGCAATTCTTTCATAAGATCCTGATTTAACCTTGGCAAAATTATTCTGACAGCTTGATTAAACTGTCAGAAAGTGATGTAAGGGTCGTTATTACCTGTGTATCTGAACCTTCAGGATCTTGATATACCATTGTATTGCGCTTATTCAGACCTGTACATTCAGATTGGTTATGTAGAATACCAATCTGTTCTTCAATGTTGCTGCCACAGGGAATACAACTGGTAAAACATTGGAGAAGTTTAACAGCCTTTCCTGAAAAAAAGCCGTAAGAGGAATCACTGCGAGGTATACCATGTGAGGTCAGTGACTCGTATTTTGTAGCTGCACTTGGTGTGAACATACTCGCTCTTTGTTTAGTACCTTTGTACTGTTTTTTTGTTTTCCCTCACCCTAACTATTTCCATTGCGTGCACTAATAAAGACTTTATATGCTCAAAAAAGTTTCCGTTACTTGAGCGAGTTCCCAGGGGTCTCAATGAGACCAGTGATCAACTGGTCTCATTGCTAATTGAAAGCACTCCCTAATCAAGGATCGACTCCATTTCAAAAATCTGACCTCTCAGCTCATTGGCCTGCTCGTTTTTGATGCCCTTGATTTTGATGACTTCACTATCCATGGCCTCAAAGTCTGGTAGGTCTGATGGAAGCCAGCTGGCTTCTGAACGTCGCATATAAATACCATCCATATCAGGCATATTGGCCAGAGTCAGTGCCTGGCTGGCGGCACTGTCGCCCAGGGCAGGGTGTTGCTCTTCAGGGAATTCTGCCTGTTGATCACTGACACTGAGGCCAATGCCAATATGTGTTCTGGCAATATTGATTTCTCCTGCTCTTTCAGTCAATGCTTCGATCATCAGGCAGCAGAATAGGGCATCAGATGTAAATGTTGGGCTATCCTTGCTGGAAAAGCGCAGATAGGCATTGCCTTCAGGTGTGTAGGTGACCTCGCCATCGTAATAACTTGCGGCTTCACTGAGGATCTGGCTGTGAGTGCGGAGAATATCCTGCAAATCCCTGGGGGCCAGTAATTGTTGAAGCCTGCCCAGGTTTTTGACTTTGATCGCTGCAATCATCGCCGTTTCCTGCTGTTCTTCGACTTTCTCTTCTGGCTCAGCCATTTTCTTTTCAAGTAACTGCTGCTCGACAAAGGCAGAAAGCCTGGTGATCTCTCCAGTCATTGAAGGAATTGGGTTTCCTGTCGGCAGAATAGAAAGTAGCTGTCGTTCAATAAGGCGTAGCTGAGTCGCTATGCTGGATGCATAGAGTTGCAGAAAAATCAGACCGGCAAGAAGCAGTATCAAGCTAATGGCAATGATAACGAACAGGGCTTCTTTTGGTTTCTGGCTTAGTAGGTCTTCGTTCAATGATAAGCGTGCGTAACCGGCAATGACATCCTGGTAATGAATGGGGGATGAATAAACAGGATGCCTGATGCCTTCATCAGCCGTTTTGGAAATGGCCTTGGCAATTCTCTGGTTATCGATACTGTAGATACTGGCTTCAGCGACATAAGGATTCTGTACCAGCTGACTAAGCAGAACATTGAGGCTAAGCCGGTCTCCGGTGACCAGCATGTCGGTAGCCGCACTGGCAGTCTGTTCACTCAATAATTGACCGATGCTGTCAGCCTGGTGCTGGCTCGATGAGTCAATCTCATTGCTGATGACCAGCGACATACCAATAGTTAATGTCACCATCAGTAGACCAAAGATGAACATTAGCTGCGTTCGGATGGAGAGGCGGGATGAGAACCGCGTAAAAAGATCTGGCGTGAAAATACGCTTCTTCAAAAGTTAAGCTCCTGAGAGGAAAGCCAGTGATCGTAATGAAATATCAATAGCCCTTACTGTCCATGAGTAAATACCTCTCAACGTCGGAAAGAGCTAAGCTAAAAAATAAGTGGAAGTTATATCCTATCAGAACTCTGTCTGCTTTCCGTAAAATCCCTGTGATAGACTATCGAACGCCTGCAACGATAGGAGAGGCTGTCTGAAAATAGACTGCCATCCTCGCTGCGGGCGCTATTCTCAGACAGCCTCTAAGAATTGGATTACCCAGTGAGCGATATAATACTGATTAATGTTACTGGCCGGGACAAGCCGGGACTTACCTCATCCATCACCTCCATTATGGCCGACTACGGTTTGGAAATTCTGGATATTGGTCAGTCAGTGATCCACGATACCCTGACTTGGGGAATTCTTGTTCGTCTTCCAGATCAGGCTTCAGGTAACAGTCATTCTGCTGCAGTGTTGAAAGATCTTCTGTTTCATTTTCATGAAAGTGATCTGCAGTTCAGTTATCAACCGGTGTCCGAGAGTGACTATGAACACTGGGTGTCTGAGCAAGGCAAGAACCGTTATATATTGACACTGCTATCGCGTAACGTCACAGCGGAGCAGATTGCCAGAGTCTCTGGTATTACTGCTGCTCATGGATTGAACATTGATCATATTTCCCGCCTTTCAGGTCGACGCTCTCTGCGAAGCGAGGAAAATAACAGCCATCGCTCATCATGTCTGGAGTTTTCGGTTCGGGGGACTGCCCCTGATCAGGAAAAGCTGAGGACCGACTTTCTCAACCTTACCGCTGATCTGGATGCTGATGTGGCATTTCAGGAGGACAGTATTTATCGGCGTAATCGTCGGCTGGTTGTCTTTGACATGGACTCCACACTGATTGAAGCGGAAGTGATTGACCTTCTTGCCGAGGCAGCGGGTGTGGGTGATCAGGTGGCGGAGATCACTGAGCGGGCAATGCAGGGGGAGCTGGATTTTAATGAAAGCTTTCGTGAACGTCTGGCCATGCTAAGAGGGCTGGATGAGTCAGTGCTTGCCGGCATTGCCAGACAGCTACCTTTAACTGAAGGAGCCGAAACGTTGATTCGTACCCTTCGCTCACTGGGTTACCGTACGGCCATCCTCTCTGGAGGGTTTACCTATTTTGCCCGCTACCTTCAAGAAAAGCTGGGGATAGACTATATCCACGCCAATGAGCTGGAAATAGTGGCTGGCAAAGTTACCGGTCAGGTGCAAGGCGATATTGTCAATGGTGAACGAAAAGCCAAACTACTGAAGCAGATTGCCGCTGAAGAGGGTATTTCCCTGAATCAGGTGATCGCCGTGGGTGATGGTGCCAATGATCTGCCAATGCTCAGTGTGGCAGGGCTGGGAATTGCATTTCGAGCCAAGCCAATGGTGAAACAAAGTGCGCGCCAGTCAATTTCAACGCTGGGACTGGACAGCATTCTTTATCTGCTGGGCTTTAGTGAGAAAGATCTGGAGTCTCTTAATACTCATAGCTCCTGAAGCAGGCAGCTCTTGATGTTGGCAAGAAGATACTGACAGGAAAAGGTATTCGCGATGAATGAGTGGATAAGCTGGCAGGATTATTGTCCCTATTGTGGAGAGCGCATTGAGTTGCTGTTGGATGCAGGTTTCACTGAGCCTGATGAGTCATTACTTTATATGGAAGACTGCCAGGTGTGCTGCCGTCCAATTGTTGTGACGCTCTCCATTGATGAAGACGGTAACCATTATTGCCAACTAAAGACGGAGTCTGGCTTTTGAAATGAAAAAAAATATGAGCAGCATAAGGACATGGAGCAAGAAAGCCACATCCGCCTTGATCATGGCTACCGTCGCTTTTATTGGCAGTGCCAGCGATATCGAAGCGAAAACTGTACCCTGGCAGGAAATCGTTGAGCAGTCGAAAGGACAGACGGTTTATTTCAATGCCTGGGGAGGGAGTGAACAGATCAATGATTATATTGACTGGGCTACTGATCAGGTAGAGAAACGCTACGGTATTGCACTGAAACATGTCAAAGTCAGTGACACGTCAAGTGTTGTAAGTCGTGTACTTGCTGAAAAAGTGGCAGGACGGAAAAGCAATGGAACTGTGGATCTGGTATGGATTAATGGTGAAAACTTCCGTTCCATGAAGCAAAACGGGTTGTTGTTTGGTCCCTTTGCTGAGGATTTGCCCTCATTTCAGGGCGTGGACCCCCAGGAAAAGCCTACGACCGTGCTTGATTTTGGGGAGCCTGCTGATGGCCTCGAAGCGCCTTGGGGTATGGCGCAACTGGTATTTATTTATGACACCGATACTTTTTCCCGGAAACAAACTACTCCCCCAGCCAATGCCTCGGAACTTCTTGAGTTTGCCAGAAAGCATAAAGGGCGTGTGACCTATCCTTTGCCGCCAGATTTTGTCGGTACGACGTTTCTGAAGCAGTTGTTGAGTGAGTTAACACCAGAACCGGGTGTGCTGTTAAAACCCGTTTCTGAGGCTGATTTCGATGCTGTAACATCCCCTTTGTGGCGATATCTCGATGAACTTCATCCTTTATTGTGGAGAGAAGGTGAGACCTTTCCTGCGAACAATCTGGCGCTGACACCAATGCTGGATGACGGTGAAATTTTACTCTCAATGACATTTAATCCAGCCTATGCCAGCTCTGCTATTGCCAGTGGGGAGTTGCCAGAAACGGTGAGAACCTACGTGCATGATGCGGGTACACTGGGAAATACTCATTTTCTGGCGATTCCTTTTAATAGTGATTCAACAGAGGCCGCGCAAGTTGTCATTAATTTTCTGCTTTCACCGGAGGCTCAGGCGCACAAAGCTAATCCGGATGTCTGGGGGGACCCTACTGTTCTCAGCATGAGCCAGCTTAATGGTATTGAGCGCAAACGCTTTTCAAATTTACCCCTGGGGCCGGCAACTTTGTCTCCTGAGGCTTTAGGTAAAGTGCTTCCAGAACCTCATAGTTCCTGGGTTGCTGAACTTGAGGAAGCCTGGAAGGCAAGATATCGCCAGTGAGTCCGTTGCTGAAATCTGGAAAGTGGGTATCTTCTGGGGCTGTTTCATCGTTACTTGCCCTGGGGTTGCTGGTTCTATTCATATTGCCGGTTCTGGCAGGGGTAGGCAGTATTATGCTGCCGGCCTTTGGGTATATGCCAGTCCTGGGGTTTGAGACCTTCAGCTTCTCTTCCTGGCAAATGCTTCTGGAAACACCCGCACTTATCCAGATGTTGGGGCTTAGTCTCTGGACATCTGCTTCTTCCACACTGCTATCTCTGATCCTTGCCTTTGGTGTCATCTGTTTCGCCTGGGGAACTCCGTTTTGGCATAAAGTTCAGCGGTGGCTGGCGCCATTGATGGCTGTGCCACATGTAGCACTGGCCTTTGGAGTCATGTTTGTGTTGATGCCCAGTGGGTTGATGGCTCGGCTTATCGCTGTTTTTGCTGGCTGGAGCTTTCCCCCTGACTGGCAGACGGTTCAGGACTCATACGGCATAAGTCTTATACTTCTTCTGGTTATTAAAGAAACACCTTTTTTGATTTTTATGATGGCCGCAGCTGTCGTGCAGTTGCCTGTCAGTGATACGCTGAGATTGGGGGGTAGCCTGGGGTATCAGTCAGGCGTTATCTGGCTTAAGCTGATATGGCCGCGCCTTTACCCAATGATTCGTTTGCCAGTCTATACAGTGTTGGCGTTCTCAATCTCTGTTGTAGATGTAGCTCTGGTTATTGGGCCTGCCAACCCTCCAACATTTGCCGTGCAGATTCTTCAATGGATATATGATCCGGATTTGGCTAATAGTCTATTGGCTGCGTCGGGTAGTGTGCTCTTGTTGCTGCTGGTGGTGTCTGTTATTGGTGTTTTTTATCTGACGGAATGGGTAATGAGCAGACTGCTCAGAAGCTGGTTGGTTAATGGACATCGTGGTCGATTCAGTATTTTCTGGGGATCGTTAAGCCGGAAAGCCTGGCATGGTTTAGTGATGCTGTTTCTGGCCGGAGGGAGTGCCTTACTGGTTTGGTCTTTTGTCTGGCGTTGGCGTTTCCCTTCTCTCTGGCCAGACTGGTCTCTACGAAGTTGGGAGAGAGCCTGGGATTGTATGAGTGAGCCTATCGTTAACTCCCTGCTGATTGGTGTGACCGCCACGTTAGCAGCCAATACGATCTCGGTTATATTGCTTGAGTTGAATGATTTCCAACAACAACAAAGTAAATCAGCCGGAAAGTGGCTATCCCTGCTGACCAGGGGGGCGATGTATATCCCGTTGCTTTTGCCTCAAATGACTTTTTTGTTCGGTGTTCAGCTGCTTTTGCTGCAATGGGGGGCTGAGGGACACTGGTTGACAGTGACTGGACTGCATTTGCTGTTCGTATTGCCCTACTGCTTTCTGGGTTTGTCAGGCCCCTGGCAGCATTATGATCAGCGCCATAGTCTTCAGGGACTGTTATTATCCAGGTCCTGGCTGAAGACCTTTGTTCAGGTGAAGTTGGGAGTACTCTGGCGCCCAGTGATGGCTAGCCTTGCATTGGGCTTTGCGGTCAGTATTGCTCAATATCTGCCAACTCTGTTTGCCAGTGCTGGAAGAGTGGAGACAGTAACAACCGAAGCCGTTAGTCTGGTTTCCGGGGGAAATCGTCGTTTGATTGGCGTCTACGGGCTGGTTCAGATGCTCCTGCCTTTCATCTTTTATGTTATGGCTTTTTTCCTGAGCTACTGGACAATTAAAAATGGATGCTTTGCCCGGAGACTGAATTCTTGAGCCTGATTCTTGAACAAATTGATATCAGTCTGGATGGCCAGAGGCTTTTGGATAAAATCTGCTGTCGTGTGGACGGTGGTGAAGTGGTTTCGGTACTGGGGCCCAGTGGTTGCGGCAAAAGCAGTTTGTTAAATCTGATTTGTGGAACGCTGCCAAACAGCTTTGTTTTCTCAGGAGAAGTGATTCTAGAAGGGATAGTTCTTAATAACCTGCCTTCATATAAACGACAGGTAGGCATACAGTTTCAGGATCATCTATTGTTTCCCCATATGACCGTTGGTGAGAATCTGGCCTTTGCTTTACCTGTGAACTACAAGAAATCTGAGCGTCAGGAAAGAGTAGAGCAAGCACTGGTTGACTGTGAGATGTTGGGTTTCTCCGGACAAAATCCATCCATGCTGTCTGGTGGACAAAAAGCAAGAATCAGTTTGATGAGGACTTTGTTGTCTGAGCCAAAAGCCCTGCTTCTGGATGAGCCTTTTTCCAAATTAGACACAACGCTTAGAAGCAGCTTCCGGCATTTCGTTTTTCAACAGATACAGAGCCGCAGGATTCCTGCTCTCATGGTGACACATGATGAACAGGATATTCCGGACAAAAGGCGCGTGATCAGGTTAGCTTAGCCAAAGTCAAAGTCCATCGTTTCCATTGGCCCTTGAATATAATAGCCCTGCGCGTAATCAACGCCCATTCTCCACAGGTGGGCCAGTGTCTGGGTGCTTTCTACCTTTGGAACAATGCTGCGAATATTATGCTCTTTGAGAACATCCAGCATTTTGATGATTTCCTCATCATTGTTTTCATCCAACTTACTGGTGAAGCTGCCATCCAGACGAACAAACTGGATATCAAGATGCTTCAGCATTTTCATGGAACGTGAGTCACCCTGAAACCGGGTGATGGCAAGCTGGCAGCCAATATTGTGAATAGCTTCAGCAAAATCCACAATGCGTTTCAGCTGCTGTAACACCATGGACTCTGGTAATTGCAGGACAATACTGTCAGGCGGCAGCTCTGTTGCTTTCAACAGGCCAGAAAGGTATTGGGCTAACTCGGTTCCCTGGATGGACAGGTGACTCAGGTGAATCAGCAATCGAACGTTTTGCCCCTGTTTATGAACCTGTGCCAGCTGGCGCACACATTGACGAAGAACCCAGCGATCAATATGCGGCATCAGGCTTGATGATTCTGCAGCTGCCATGAACGTGCCGGCTTCAACCACTTCACCCTGGTGAGAGTGAAGGCGCAGGAAAACTTCGTACTGCTTCTCTTCTGAGCCGGTAATGTTGATGACAGGCTGGAACAGCAGATGGAATGAATCCTGTGAGAGCGCCTGACGGATCATAGCCTGCACATCGCCATCCCTTGCTTTCTCATTGAGTTCTTCCGCTTTGGAATAGCGGCAAAGACGTCCTGCATTTTTGATGGCGAGCTGGCATGCACTCTCTGCATTATTTAAGAGCACTGTGAGATCTTGTTTATGCTCTTTAACAGCAAAACCAATGGTTACTGTTGCTGTGAGTGTTTCATCTTCACTACCGAACAGGTGCTCATCGATGGCACTTTGCAAAGTGGTAAGGCGCTCATGGATGCCTTCCGGATTACCCTCTGTTTCGATAAGCAAAAAACTGTCATCGGAATAATGGCAGATTGCCGAAGCAGGGAAGAGTTCCTCAGCCATTCGCACAATGGATTTCTGTATGGAAAGAATGCCTTCAATACTGGCTTCTTGCCGTATATTCTGAAAGTCATCCAGCTGTATCCAGACCAGCGTTGCCTCGGATGCTTCTTTGACAGCAGATGCTGCTCTTTCAAGAAACTGCTCTTTCGTTTCTGAACTTGCTTTATCGCTAACGGGCTGGCTGAGTACGGGAACCATAACCGGCAATAAAATCAGCTGGATACAGGGCTCATCATCATATTGTGCTTCAGATAAGCGAAGACTGACTGGTGTGCTGTGCCCATCGGTGTGAACCAGCTCACATTCAACCGGGTCGATCTGATTGTTCACCCCAAACCGCTTCAACATCTGCTTGATTTCAGCTTGATGTTGCGCCGCGATCATATCGATTAATGGTATGCCTGCCAGATCATCAGCATTGTCATAGCCAGTGAGTTGAAGATAAGCCGCATTGGCATCCACATGCATTCCATCATGAATATAGGCGATTGCTTCTGAGGCGTTGGCCAGTAACAGTTGACAACGTTTGTTGGACTCATTCAGCTCCTGACGTGCACTGTTGAGGTTTCTTCGGTCTTCCAGGCTCGTGAGTTCACGGAGAACGGCATGCAGTATATGCTCTTCATTAGAGCTGGGTATAGCATCCCTGGCGCCAGCAGACAGCCAGGTAGAAGCACGCTGAGGATTGTATTCCGGCAGGGTTACAATGACCGGAATATCTTTCTGGTGCTTCTCAATGATGGAAAGCACCTGCTGCGCATTAAGCCTGGATGTTTCTTCAGAGCTGAGAACGACATCCCATGGCTGCTCTATCAGGGCTTCCTCCATTGTTTCGATGGAAGAGATATGTTGTACCCTGGGAGGCATACCCGCATTGCGAAATAACTTTACCCAGCGTTCGACATCGTTTGGGGAGTCTTCCAGGGCAAGCAAGCGTATGGTTTGTCTGCGGTAATCCATTCGAGATTGATCACTGTTTTTTTGAAGGAGGAAGCTCTTACGTCAGCAGAATGCCCCCTGAAACGATATGAGCCTGTTTCAACATCATACGATAAGCACAATTAAAAGGTATAGAGCGCCTTCACTGAATTGTGACAGGCACTGTGAACTTGACTGCAGATATCAAAAAAATGAAAGCTCTTATACAAACAGCTTGAATTGGTACTGACACCAGGTTGGGGTTGTATTAATGCAGCTCATGAGTTGACCTTTAAGCAGAGTGTCATTTTGTATCAACTCAAATTTAGCACCCTCCTTACCGGAGAGACTTGGCATGATCAGAGAGGCCTCATTGGGATCAGTCAGCATAAGTGATCTCTGGAAGTGGGTTGCTTCCTGGGTTTTGTGTATCAATGATGTGGCAACGGCTTCTACGGATGTAGTGATGAGGTTGACGCCAAAAGTGACCTCATTCTGAGCTGAAATACCTAGCCAGCGCACACTGTATAGGGCCCATGGAGACGTTTTGTTTTGACGGATTCCAATAAGCTCACCTGCATGAAACTGTTGGGGTAGCTTGCTGGTGATTTTGAGGCAGAACCCGGTATTGCTGGTATTGATGATCTCAGCTTTCAATGCGGACAGGCGCTTATTATCCAAAAACTCTTCAGTGTTAAATGTAATTATCTCACCCGCTGAAGGGCTGCTTTGTTTATCATCATCCCTGATCTCAGCATCATGTGCCTGTGACCACACATCATCAGACTGTTCTGAGAAGTTACTCTTGCCAGCAGCCTCAGAATGAATGGCAATGATATCCTCAAAGCTCCGCTTACCTGAGAGGTGATAATGGAGCCCGGTAAATCCAAAGCAGACGTCGCATTGGTCTGAAGAGGCTCTGCGGGGACTGGATCGCTTTTGGATGGGACCCCAGCTTGATATGAGATGTTTGATCAATTCAGCTGACAGTAATTTTGTTGCTTTGGGATCTTTTTTTATCTTTTCTAGCTGCGCTGTAAGTACTTTGATATTCAGACCAATTATGCCTGAGTGTGCCTTATCAGGCTCTGGTGGTGCATATTCAAGGCCGTCATCACTGTTGAGGCTTGCTGAAAAATAGGTTTTCAGGCCAGATTCGGGCTGTATTTTGCAGTGACTGATCCAGATACTTAAAATTTGCCAGACCTGTTGGATTTCACTGGGTGATAATCTATTGGTATTACTGCGGGACAGCAGCAGAGTCCGTTTATAGAGGCTTTCCAGCGACATAGGTTTGGATTTGCTGTCATAAGGATCCTCCTGTTGAAAGCCTTGGTGATTATGACTTGTGGCAAGCTGATATAAAGCGTGTAGTTCAAGCCAGAGGCGTTCAGGAGCTGGACGATAAAGCAGGCAATGGAATAAATACGCGGCAGAACTCTCTGAAATAGCCCGGTGCAGTGCAGCAGCGAGGATATCACCATGTTCATTGTTATCCAGACAGCATTGAACTACCGCCTTGTAGGCAGTTGCCAATCCTGAATGCAGTTGATGACAAAGATCAAACCAGATTTGCTGGCCTGATTCAAAAGTAATATATCGTTTTAAATGGCGTTGATAGAGGTTGGATACTGTTGTCAGAACAGGCGACCGGACAACGTCGACAAGCCTGTAAAACTCACTGGGAGGGCAGTTCAGTTTGGTTAGCTCATCCAATGCATTGGCCAAGCTCTCACCATTTTGCTGGTAATCAGTAATAGAGAGATTTTTTGCCCAATGTTCAAGTTGCTCGATGCTGGATCCAGATCCATTAGAGCAAAATGACAAGGATGCGAGGCTGCGACTGGGCAGCTCCAGGTGAAGAGTATTTGTAGATTCCATTCTTTAATCCCACTATCAGGGCTCTGACATCCTGTCAGGTACTGCGCTTCATCAATGTTATTAGTCTATGAGCTACTGCCTTTCGGCTATTTTTAATAGTCTGGTGGCTGGCAGTGCTTTTTTTCACGACTTTACGGCAGCTTATTCTATTAATAATAAATTTGCTGCGTTCAATATTCCAGTATATCGCACCTTTATCCCTTGGGATGCTGCTTATGGCAACATCTCAACAGACTATATAGCTATTATCTAACGGTGCGATCAATGCCTGACTTTAGTTAAAAATGTCAGGATATCCAGGTTTTTCCAAGTCTGCCGGGAATTTCCCGAACCAGTTTGGGAACCAGGTAGCCTGGACAATTAGCCATTACCTCTTTCAGAAGACGGGTAGCTTTAACTTCCGGAATATCAAAATGAGCAGCGCCATGTACCGGGTCTAACAGGTGCAGGTAGTAAGGGAGCACTCCAGCCTTGAACAACGCTTCGCCAAGCTGAATAAGAGCGGAAGCACTGTCATTGATTCCCTTAAGCAAAACGGCCTGATTCAATAGTGTCACGCCAGCCTGTTTGAGTCGGAACATGGCTTCACGAACGCTATCATCGATCTCGTTGGCGTGATTTGCATGAATAACCATCACTGGCTGCAGACGCTGCCTGGCAAACCAGTTGATCAGGTCATCCGTTACCCGGTCAGGAATAACAATGGGCAGACGGCTATGAATTCGCAGTGTTTCAACGTGATCGATATGATTCAGCTCGGCAGCAATTTTCTCCAGTCGACGGTCGCTGGTGGCCAGTGGATCTCCGCCACTTAGGATAACTTCCTTTATGCTGGTATCTGAGCGTATGTACTCCATGGCGCTGTTCCAGCTGTCCCGATCCAGCCGGTTATCCTGATAAGGAAAATGACGGCGAAAGCAGAAACGGCAGTTTACCGCACAGGCCCCACTCACTATTAACAAAAGCCTGCCATGGTATTTATGGATAACGCCATCGGTTGGATTCTGAGACTGCTCTGCCAGCGGATCCAGGCCAAAACCCTCTATATGCTCACATTCTTCGCCAACAGGCAGAACCTGCCTTAACAAGGGGTCGTTGGCGTTCCCCAGTTCCATTCTGTTGATATAGGCGTGGGGTACTCTCAGTGGAAATTCCTGACAGGCTTTCAACGCAGGTGATAATAGCTCCGGGCTAAGCTGCAGCATGGTTAGCAGCTGCTCCGGAGAGGTGATTGCGCCTGCCAGTTGCTCCTGCCAGCAGCCGAAATCGCTGATAGTCTGCACACTGAGCTCGGAACGGGTTATCATAGGGTTTTTTGATCTCCTGGTAAGGTCCAATGGCTAGTTATAGTACCAATGAGTTTCGTTCAGGTCTTAAAGTAATGCTCGAGGGTGATCCCTGTTCGATCATTGAGAACGAATTTGTAAAACCTGGAAAAGGTCAGGCGTTTAACCGGGTTAAATTCCGTAACCTTATGTCCGGTCGTGTCTGGGAGCGTACTTTCAAATCTGGCGAAAGTCTGGAAGCTGCAGACGTGATGGACCTGGATATGGAATACCTCTACACCGACGGTGAATTCTGGCACTTCATGATGACTGATGGTTCCTACGAACAGCATGCAGCCAGCCGTGAGGCCGTGGGTGACACCATCGATTGGCTTAAGGAGCAGGGAGTATACTCGGTTACTCTTTATAATGGTTCCCCTCTTTCGGTTTCTGCGCCTAATTTTGTGGAGCTTCAGGTGGTGGAGACGGATCCTGGTCTGAAAGGCGATACTGCTCAGGGCGGCTCCAAGCCAGCCAAGCTCAGCACAGGTGCAACCGTTAAAGTACCTCTGTTTATTGTTGAAGGCGAAGTTCTGAAAATCGATACCCGTACCGGCGAATATGTTGGTCGTGTGAAGTAAGCTTTTGTGGGCAGGAGGAATTATTTTCCTGCCCACAACTTACATTACCCCTTCCTCTTGGACTTCAATCATCAACTCGTAATAAAGAAAGCCTCCCCTCCAGATTTAAATTAATCCTGTTTGTTCTCACGTGGCTCAGGCGGACAAGCTCATACATTATTTATATTTGGCAATAAGAATTGATAGTCTGCTATTAAGAGACTAACTACTTCTGTAACTGTGGCAGACCCACCTCTTTTATTTGGAGACTTACGTGACTAATGAACTTTGGCGCCCATCAGCATCCATGATGGCTCTTAGAGAGCGAGCTCAACTACTGCGTAAGGTCAGAGCCTACCTTGATGGCCAGGGAATCATGGAGGTGGAAACCCCAATGTTGTCCAGTAGTGCCACGGTAGCTGTCTACATAGACAGCTTTGCTACCGAGTTCACTCCTATTGGTCATGGGAAGTCACAGCTTTGTTATTTGCACACCTCCCCGGAATTTCCTATGAAGCGCCTTTTATCTGCAGGCAGCGGAGATATCTATTCTTTAGGGCGGGTTTTCAGAAACGGTGAGGCTGGAGGGCGCCATAATCCGGAATTCACCATGCTGGAGTGGTATCGCATAGGCATGAATGACCAGCGGTTGATGGATGACGTGGCTGGCTTGCTAAGCAGTGTCTGTAATTTCAAAGAGGTCAGACGCTGCAGCTATGGGGAACTATTTGAGGAATACCTCGGACTAAACCCTTATATCGCGACAGATGAAGAGCTGAGCCAAGTCGTCAGGGGTAAGGTAGATGCCAAGCTTCAGGGGCTTGAACGCAGTGACTGTCTTGATTTGCTGTTTTCCAAGTTTGTTGAGCCTGACCTTGGGTCGCCAAATGCTGATGTGTTGGAAGGGGTCTTTGTTTATGACTATCCCTCCACAATGTCTGCACTGGCCAGATTATCCACTAACCGGGATGGCCATCCTGTGGCTTCACGATTTGAACTGTTTGTTAATGGTGTCGAGCTGGCGAATGGTTACCATGAGCTGCTGGATGCAGAAGAGCAGAAAAAGCGCTTTGAAGAAGAACAGCAGATGCGTCAGGAGCGAGGGTATGACATCTACCCCTATGATCAGAATATGGTGGATGCTCTGGCACATGGAATGCCAGACTGCGCAGGAGTAGCAATGGGTATTGACCGGCTTCTCATGCTAATGCTGGGTACGGGTAATATTTCTGAGGTGCTGGCGTTTGACTTTAGTCGGGCATAAAGAAAATTAAGGGAACTAGTCGATTCCTCAGAGGCAGAGTGGCAATAGGTGAAACTTTTAATAATTATAATTAAATGAGGTCAACTTTTTTATGGAGACCCACTCTTCTCATTCTGAGTCTAATTCTCGCTATGGGAGCTACGAAGATTTAAGTAGTGGCCCTATTAATGATGATCGGGAGTCTGAAAGCTTCCATAGAGATTTAATAAGAAGCTTTTATGGACACACAGTTAGAGTACTAACTAGTACTGAAACAGCTGAGTTAGAGCTGCTGCCAACAAAAGTTGTAAGCCATTTTTCGAAGAAAAAGGCACTTAGAGCAGTATCCAACCTACTTAATCCTTTCGATACTTTGAGAAAGCTGTCTCTTGCCTCTTCCAGTCAGCGCTCCTGCGGAGATGGTCTTTGGGATTTATTGGATGGTAGGTCTGGGGATGGCCGCCTAGGCTCAGATGAAGATGATTGGGAATTAGTTCCAAGGGAGCCTTCTGCTGTAGATATTAGCTCATCTCTCTCTGTAAACACGGGAAAAAATTATGTTGTAGGAGAGGATTCTGCGCTTGTTGATAGTCTTGGCCACAAAAGTTTCTCTCGATCCCCTGCCAGGCTTGAAAAATTATTTTATACAGGTTCTCCCTCGCTAAGAGATATTAGTCAGATTGATAAACGGAATACATGTCCCATTCATAGTGTAATAGCGTCTTTTCTAAACTCGCCCAAAACCCGTGATGTTTTGAAAGGCATGTTTGAAGAAAAGGAGGGTGGGTATGTTGCCGTCACCTTAGAGGACCCTAATATTCAAACGATAACGCCAGTTGTAAGTAAATCCAGGGTATTTATTGATGGAAATGTAGAGTTGTTCTCATCCGGCTTGGCAGGTTCTGTTTGCCAGCTAGTAATTGAAAAAGCCTTTCTTACAGCCAATCTTGTTAATAAAAAGCTATATCAAGAGGTTAGTGGCATGGGGCTTGAAAAGCCTCTGGTTGATGGAGTTAGAGGAAAGCTCAGGCATTCCCTAGATAAGCGTGATAACGCGTTGTTTGACTATATAGATCCTCACTATGCTTTAGAAAGAATGCCATTTATCGATTACGGTGTGTTGAACCCTTGCTGTGAACCTCAGGTTATACCAATCGCATTTTCTAAATCCTTAAGCTGCCGCCAACTATGCTTAGGCATCATTACCATGCATTATCTAGAACAGATGTCTCGTCGACCACAGCTACCCGAAGGTTTTAATGATGTTGATTTTC
>NZ_LUKQ02000229.1 GCF_001647025.1 Endozoicomonas atrinae | reverse complement strand
AGAAGCTTGTTATCACTTATGAAGGATATGGCGAGCTATTACACCCGGAACATCAAATCTTTGCATAAAAAATAAATCACACTTTTAACGTTCCGCCATTATACAGAGTAGTATCCTAATCGCTATGTGCACTTGTATTCAATCGTCAACGCAAGATACTCAGCCATTGGTGTGTAGGTGCCTAATAGTGCCTTTCCAGCTGGACACTTTGGATGACTCTGCTTCGTTCAGCCGTGATATTTGTAGCCAGACAGAGGGCTTGCCAGTTTCCGTTCTCTCCTAATAGCGTATCCTGAACTTCCACCAGCATCCCCGGCTCAATTAACCCGGGTGCTGTGTTGGTATCCGTCAATGGCAGCTCAATGCTGGTTATGCTCTGGTGTCCACCCTTGGCCAGCTCATTTCGGCCACGCTCGGTATTGACCTGCGTTTCAGTGAGCCAGTCTTCCAGAATATCTGGAGCCGGGTTATCGCCATTGGTTCCTGCTCGTTTAACGTTGACCGCCACTCCCGCATTGGTACCCGAAACATAGACCGCATTGTAAGCCTGTTCTGGTCGCCAGTTGGCGCTCAAACTGATAACCATACTGGCCGGAACTATTCTGTCCATGGTGGCAGTATTCCATGCCCAGGGACTTGCCGAGTATCTTGGTTGAATGCTCACCTGGTCGGCATCACGGCTTGGAATGATCACCGATCCAGCGGTAACAGCGACCTTAGCCACTACTTGCATTGCTGTCTGATTCTGATAGCTGAATGAGCCAGCAGGCATAATCCAATCCGGTGTGCTGTAGTCGTTCAGGTCAGGATAGGTTGCAGTGAATCCGGTATTCGCCAGTTCTTCACTAATGGCCTGCTTTGCATTGAGATTATTAGTGTTGCTCTTACTCCTACCCGGAGCATAAGGCGCTGCCAGCAGTTGGGTTCGGCTGCTGCCATAGAGGGTGTAACGCTCATCCCCGAACCGTCTGTTTGTGCTGTAACGCTCAATAATGAAGATCCATTTCCAGCCGTTGATATCCACCTCGATCTGCTTCGGACCGTTCTCGTCCGGTTCCACCAGTGCGATATTGGAAGCCCCCCAAAGCTCTCCGGTAAAGCTCCATGAGAAGCTATCAATATCCAGACTGATTTCCATTGAGGGCAGTTCGAGCGGTGTCCGGGCAGGCAATACGACAGTGGTGATAACGTTCATAAGCAGATAACTCTCCCTGATCTCTGGCTGCTCTGGCTCAGGCTTTTCCACAATGTCCGGGTCTGTCTCGCCGCCATAGTTGCCGGTTACGGTTTCATCCTTGGCTTTCTGACCGAAACCCCACGGCAGGATAACCGGCTGATCCTCGGCTCGGTTGCTCTGGAAGGTAAAGCGCCTTTTGCTATCAATGGGGACAGCAGCGGGTTCTTCGTCAAAGGCACCAATCTGGAAAAACACCGAGCCGTTAGCCTGTGGCTCATACTCCCGATCCTGAAAGGTAAAGTTCAGCGGTTGCTGTGGGTGAATATAGTCAGGGCTTTTCCATTTTTTTGCGCCGTATAGATCAACCGACTGCATGCCTTCGGATACATTGCTATCCCGCTCCGGTGGATGATTCCAAGGGGAGGCCTGTTGCTGATCCTGCGCTTGAATGCTTTTATCCCATGCACTTTGTTTGCCGCTTTCCTTGGGTTCTGGCTGTTGCCAACGGTCGCCGGTTGTCGCTTCTTTCTTCTGGCTCTGGCCATGACGAAAACTGACCATGACTTCCTTTTTTGCCACCGCTCCCCAAAACAGGCCAAACTGTGAGGCTTCCAGAGGCTTTGCCTGTTGGCTAGTTTGCCTCCGGGTAGTGCTAACAGGGCGACTGACGGAATAGCTCGCAGAAAAGCCCTGCTGCCGACTGACCGCCCCTTGCCATTGGCCTTCGTAATGGCGAACCAATCCGGGAGGCGGAGCAAAATAAATAAGCCCCTTTCCATCAAAAGAAAAGTCAGCAATAGCCGACGATGACACGGCATAGGGAGCGCCGGTCAGCCGAAACTCTGCGCTGTCGGTGGGAACCGCATAACTCATAGTGTGGGTTCTGCTTTGATAGGACCGTGAGCCAATGGGCGATAGAAAGGAATCGCCCGGAGGGTAATATCCCCTTCAATGGTTCGGGTGTGGGTAGTACCGGTATCAATCCACCACTCCGGTTCGGTGGCTGGCAAGGTGCCGCCAATCTCGACCCGGTAAACATGACCATTGGGAACGGTTGGATGAATCAGATCACCTTGAACCACGCTGGCGGTTGCAGTGAAAGGCACACCGTATTCGTCTATCGCCAGTACAAAGGTATCGCCCCCTTCGGTCAGTACTTCCAGCGTATAACTGCCGGTTTCTGCATTACTGGTGGTATTACCTGTTACTGACCATGAGCCATCGGGCTTATGCTCAATGGCCACCAGTTGCCTCGCTGTGGGTTCGGCCTGATTGTCCAGCACTCGCTCTACTTTGCCGGTTATGGTGGCAGGATCACCCGATGGTGCACCGCCGCCTCCGCTGGTGCTGATGGCTATATCGTGAACTATCGCTTTGTCCGGTTTAATTAATTCACTGCTGTAAATTCGACCATCCTTAAAAATTAACAAACTAAAAGACGGTAAGCTGGGATATTCAGGTAAATATCGGGCTGTATAATTCCCGTTAGCAATAGAACCACCAAAGATGTACTTGGCTGCATTTTCTTTTACTAAAATAAAACTCCCAATATACGGAAGCCCATCAACTTTTAGATTGAATTTTAAAGTGTGTTGATAGGGTAAGTCAGATTTTGGATAGATGGTAATAAAATCAGCAATCATTACCACTCCCCCGTTAATTGTATATACACTTCCATAGGAGAGTAATAATCATCGGCTCTGTTAAGGTCTTTGGAAAAAGCAAAAAACTGTTCACCGAAAGCATCTAATTTTACCAACCAATTTCTACTCTCTGCTGTACTTGAATAACCACTGGTTATCCACGGATAAATGTTATAAACCCCACGCAGTTGAAAAATATAATTTTGCTGCAATACAAAAAACCATGGAGCTTTTATTCTTGTATTATTTGTGAAAACTTCGGGTGTTCTGATTTGATACTCACTTTTGTTGCTAAAATAAGACGTTGACTCGCAAGACAACATAAACCAAAAACAATCCGCTGCTGCCCACTCTTCACCGGGAACTTGTGTGACTGGTCGTCTGGTTTTAGTTATAGCTGTATGACTAGCAGAAAACCCCATAACTCCGGGAGCATAAACAGAACCAGCAGCTTCAACATCATCTATTTTTCCAGTGTAAGAGCCGGGTCCAAGGATACACCAAGGTTTCGGATAATTGCCGTTAGGGTCATCCATATCCCCCGCATAAATAACGCCCGGATAATACATATCCCAATAATCATGTCTCACATTTTGTGAGTAAGTATCTGAAAGAATTAAAATCATAGTTCTTTCATCACCAACTGCATACCATGTAACAGGGTAGCCAGCTCGGGCAGGCATAGTTGATATGACATCGCTGTAATGCTCATAATCCTCTGGAGAATTAACAACATCGGCAATCTGCAGCATGAACCCGTTTTGCCTTACTATATGACTCTGAACAATCAGATTCATATTTTCATCGGCGGTTGATTGATTCTGATAGACGGTCCGATCACTGTCTTCAATTTCCGATGTCATTAGTTTTGTCCATCCCATTCCGGGCTTTGAGCCATAACCGGTAATCAGAATTGCATCGAAAATTTCAATAATATTGCACTGCCAATTATTACTCCCACTCCGGGTTGTTTGAATCTGTGGCGCACCCGCATCTTCCGATGAGTAAAATGTAACGGCCATTAGTCAGCATCCCCCCGAATCTGTAAAGTAAAGTCGTCATTGGTTTCGGTGCCTTGTCCTGAAAGCACTGTCCGGCAAATCCAGATAGGTGCAAGGCATCCATCAGTGTTAAACCGGATAGCATTACCCGTTGACCAGCCACTCCCCCAGCCATCCGCTTTCAATGTGAAATAGGGAACGCCAGCCTCTGGATTGATGGGAGCGGTATCCGTTGTGGTGCTGCCGGTTTCTATGATCCCGAGCTTTTCCTCTACTACCTGAAAGGCTGTGCTGTTGGTGAATATGATCGACCACTTGCCGTATATGGCTCCCTTGTTGGTCACTTCCATCGGATAGTTGATGGTGTTGAACTGTGCTGTGGTCTGGTCTCCTATCCGGTTATCCGTCCAGTTGGGTATGCCGTTATCCCATACCTTCTGGCTGAAGAAGTTTTTTACCCTCGCCTGAAGGTCGCCATAAACGACAGCACTACTCACTGTGGTTTCTGATGCCGGTAAATCCCAAGGCACCGGGGAGATAACGGACAGGTCGCCATTGATCTGAACGTCGCTCAGAACGCTCATGTGTTCCACCCGATCCTTAACCGTAAAGGGTGCGGTAAGAGGGGTGCTGCCAGCATCAATCAGGCTCAACGGATCGGCAAAGGTAATAGAACCCGCTTCTCTATCGACGGTGTATTGATCGCTGGCCAGCAGAGCCCCGTTACTATCTTCCACCACAATTTCAGCCTGATGGTCACGTATCAGGTTCATCACCTGACCGGCTGTTGGCGTACCTGCATCGGTTTCCGAGGTATGGCTGATGACCACAATATCCCCGGCACGATAGATAGGAACCCGACCATCAGGAGGCAAGCGCACCGGATCAAGGCCGATCAATTCAGCATCGAGCGGCAGGCTGGTTTCGACCACGCAGTTGTAACGGATGCTTTGCGGGATAACGAAGATTGGATCAGTTCTATCAGTGAACTGAAGCTCACACCAGCCTGTGGTTACGTCTATTTTTCCGACCACTTCTGCCGTATTGAACTCGCCGTTAAAATCCGCCGTTGCCGTGATAATGTCCCCGTTATCCACCCGAACCGCTGTCAGCTGCAAACTGCCCTGACGGATCGGAGCTCCGGGCGTTCGGAAGGCAACCGCATCGATCTTAAAACCAACGCCGATAGTGGCCGCTGCTTGAATGGTGGCGGTGCTGACCGATCCCTCTGGATAGCTCGCCAGTGTCGCCATACCGCCGCTGTAGTCAACCCTGCCTACCTGAACCCCGGCATTGGTTTCAGTGCTCAGGTTTTTATAGAGAGAACCGTCCCGGTCAAAGTAGGTTTCACCGTTCCATTCAAAGACCACGCTGCCGGGGAGCAGGACGGTATTGTCCATCAAGGGCAACAGATCAATGGTCAGTTCTGGCGAGGTAATGTTTTCGTTATAGGGTGCATGGGCGAGATTGCTCGCCTGTGCAATGGCGGTAATGGTGCTGCCGTTGAAGGTTTGGGTTTTGGCAGTGTTGGTCACGTCCAGCTTTCGAACGTAACCATTAAACGTCTGCTTGATGACGTATTCAGGATAGGTGTACTGCTCCAACGCCAGAATGGTAAACGCCCCGGTCTGGTAATCAATGCTGCCTGTTACTCCACGCCAGCCACCCGTTGTATCGTCGCTGATCTGTTTAGCGACGTTCCGGGTTGTCTCGTAGGTTGTCCAGTCATCCTCGTTTCTGGTTTCACTCGGCACGTTGGATAACTGCTCGACCAGAAATTGCAGCTGGATAGAACCTGGGAGCAAGGGCGCACCGGGAATGGTGCCACTCATTACGCCCTGACCATCCACCGAGACAATCACCTCGCCACCGGCACTGGTGCCTTCCTCATAGATCAGTTGAATCTCGGTGCCGCTGTCCGGCAGGAAATCCAGCTTAAAGCTCAATTCGCCCGGAGCGTAGTGGATGGCACCGTTACCGTCACCAGTGAGAAGCCCGTTGGCCTGATCGTTCAGGGTTTTATTCTCACCGGAGGAAACATACGTTACCTTCATCGAGCCGGGTTTAATGCCGGGTTTCTCGACGGTATGGCGAAAGGTCATATCATCCACTGGCACCGAGCCGGTTCTGATTGTCACCTCATCATCATTCTGCGCCACATAGCTAAAGACAATGGCACTGTCAGGATCGGGCAGCGCATCGAGGGTGATTGCAGCCGATCCCGTTGCAAAGATAATGGTTCCCGAACCTGAGCCGGTCATCTGGCCTGCGCCAGTGTCTCTTATATCCTGCCATTTCCCGAGGGCGATATAGCTGACCACCAAGGTTCCCGGCCTTGGTTTGGCCTCGGCCATATTCAGGGTGTAATTGAAGCCCCGGCTCTGGTTGGTGATCGGGATAACCCCACTGATCGCAGCCCCGATAATCGCCACGGCTGGCTGATAAGTAGCGTTGGCGGTGGCCGTGGTATAGCTGCTCGCTCGCCAGACATTAACCTCCCCGAGGTCATAATCCACGGTCAATTTGCTGAAATTATTGGTCCCGCTTTTATGAAGCAGATGACCCGCACCGTCATCTTCAAAGGTGCCGCCATCGAGCGACAGAGAAAGCGTTTTAGGCAGAACGCCACGCTGGACATAGGTTCTGCTTTGATTGCCGGTAATGTGCACAAAACGGCAGCTGACCGAACGGGTAGTGTCAGCCGTGGCCACCATCGTTTTGCCGGTATAGCCACCGTATTGATCCAGCAAGGGGCTTTCGACCTTGGCACTCGGCACCAATGGCGCATAAACACTTTCAGCCTTAACCGTTAAGTCGCCAGCGGTAATGTTGGCACTCACTGGCTGAATGCCATAATAACGGGAGGTATCGGCTATCTGTGTGCCATGAATCAGGCTGGTTTCTTCCTCTGGCTCACCGGGGACCGGCTGCGCTCCGGTAAAGGTGGTTATCAGTGGCGCACTGATCTCCATTTCCACCTTGCGCCGGTTAAAATCCACATACTCTGAACCGTTATGATAGGTAAAAGTGACCACCGAATGATCAATGGCAGTAATACGGATAAACTGACTGGTTAGCCCATCGGGAGTGGTGAGCTTATAGACTTCACCAATTTCAGGAACCGCCCATTCCTCACGCTGATAGCCAACAATGGCACGTTGGCCTTCCAGCTGATCGCCCACCAACTCCCACGATGCTTTAATTCCGGGGACGACATAACTCTCGATTCTGTCTCTGGCATCCAAACGCTCATCGGTTTGACTGTCAGTATTGAACAGCAACACCGAGACATTCTTATCCTTAGGAGGCTCGGTCAGGATCAAATGACTGCCGAGGTAAATGTCATTGTTATCGGTGCTGATCCCAATAAACGCCTTACGCAAGGCAACATCACCAATGGTTCGGTCGATCCGGGAAATATCCTGAAAGAGATTATTGACGTTGCCATCAATAACCTCACTACCAGTGACCCGGCCACCACCGTCTTCCTCATCCGTGAGGCGTTGGCTTTCGTAGAGTTTTACATCGCTGTTAGTAATAGCCATAGCAAATCCTTATGCTTGGTTGACATACATGGAGAATGAGTTGTGAAAGGGAGGAACTTTTATAAGAAGGCGTAGTCTTAAGCTGTAATTCAATAATTCAATAATTCAATAATTCAATGGCTGATCCATATTTTAACCCTCACCCCTCGTATGCTTATTATCAGGATGCGCATAAATCTGATACGTGGATCAGTGGTTCCGTTCTGAATGACTTTCCACAGCAGAGTGGAGTAGCGTTCGGACTGCAAGTTCAACAAGCTGCACCAAACAATCAGTTAAACACCTTGATTGCAGATGGTGAACAATTCCATAACCAATTCAACAAGTCCCTTTTTAATCAAGTGCGGGTTATTAATCATCAAGAACCTGAGCAAACCGAGCCATTAGACTTATCAGCTAACCCCAAGGTGCAACAAACCAACGAAAGTGCTCAATTTCATACCGGTCAATTAGAATTAAGATTTGATCATTGGAGCATGGCCGATGAAGCGAGTTCTCAGTCATGCTCTAATCGTGCTCCACTTACTTCAACGTTAAAAGATACTTCTGGAAATAGTTCTTTAGGTGTAGAGCAATCGACCCCGCATAGCTCACTAGTTGTTGATAACGATCTCCATCAACCTTTACAAATTCCTAATCAAGGCAGCATTGGTATTCCCTCTGAATCTTCAGTACCGATGGCAATTATTAGTCCATTAAATATTGAACTCCAACAAAATAAATCTCCTGAGATTCAAGCGGAAGAAGTTATTGATGAAAATTATTCACATATTGAGCGCCAAAGGGAGCGCAATAGGGAGCGCAATAGGGAGCGCTACCAGACAGATCCCGCTTACGCCGAGCGCAAAAGGGAGCGCCAAAGGGAGCGCTACCAGACAGATCCCGCTTACGCCGAGCGCAAAAGGGAGCGCCAAAGGGAGCGCTACCAGACAGATCCCGCTTACGCCGAGCGCAAAAGGGAGCGCCAAAGGGAGCGCTACCAGACAGATCCCGCTTACGCCGAGCGCGAAAGGGAGCGCAAAAGGGAGCGCTACCAGACAGATCCCGCTTACGCCGAGCGCAAAAGGGAGCGCCAAAGGGAGCGCTACCAGACAGATCCCGCTTACGCCGAGCGCAAAAGGGAGCGCCAAAGGGAGCGCTACCAGACAG
>NZ_LUKQ02000228.1 GCF_001647025.1 Endozoicomonas atrinae | reverse complement strand
CGATATAACTCACTACCAGAGTACCCGGTCTTGGTTTCGCCTCGGCCATGTTCAGGGTGTAGTTAAAGCCCCGGTTCTGGTTGGTGATGGGAATGGCACCGCTGACGGCGGCTCCGGTAATCGCCACTGCAGGCTGATAGCTGGCTGAACCGGTGGCCGTGGTGTAACTGCTGGCTCGCCAGACGTTAATCTCGCCCAGCTCATAGTCGATGGTCAGCTGGCTGTAGTTGTTGCTGCCGCTTTTATGGATCAGCAGGCCTGCGCCATCGTCCGCAAAGGTGCCCCCGTCTAATGACAGATTCAGGGTTTTGGGCAGGACGCCTCGCTGTAGATAGGTTCGACTCTGGTTGCCGCTGATATGAACAAAGCGACAGGCGACGTTTCGGGTGCTCGCTGAAGTGGCCACCATCGTTTTGCCGGTGTAGCCGCCATACTGATCCAATAGGGGGCTTTCCACTTTGGCACTGGGCACCAGCGAGTTATAAACGCTCGTCGCCTTAATAGTCAGGTCACCGGCGGTGATGTTGGCGCTGGCTGACTGGATGCCGTAATAGCGGGAGGTGTCGGCGATCTGGGTGGTGTGGACTGTGCTGGTTTCTTCTTCGGGGATGCCCGGTACCGGCTGCGCTCCGATAAACGTGGTGATCAATGGCGCACTGATGTCCATCTCCAGCTTTCGCCGGGTAAAGTCCACAAACTTGCCGCCCTGGTTATAGGTGAACGTGGCCACCTGGTGGGTGAGGCCGGTAATCCGGACAAACTGGCTGACCTGCTCATCCGGTGTGGTGATCTTGTAAACTTCGCCGATCTCGGGAATGGCCAGCTCCTCCCGCTGATAGCCGACGATGGTGCGCTGTCCCTGCAGCTGGTCACCAATGGGCAGCCAGCTGGCCTGAATGCCCGGCACCACATAGCTCTCGATCCGGTTGCGGGCGTCGGCTCGCTCGTCGGTCTGGTCGTCGGTATTGAATAGGAGGACGCTGACGTTCGGGTCTTTCGGAGGTTCTGTCAGGATCAGGTGGCTACCTAAATAGGCATCGCTGTTGTCGGTACTGATCCCGATAAATGCTTTACGTAAAGCTACGTCACCGACGGTTCTGTCTAAACGGGAAATGTCCCGGAACAAATTATTCACGTTGCCGTCGATCACTTCGCTGCCGGTTACCCGTCCGCCACCGTCCTCCTCATCGGTCAGGCGCTGGCTTTCAAAGAGTTTTACGTCGCTGTTATTGATGGCCATCCATATCACCTTTGTTTATTTGTACGGGTTTTATACTGACGGGGGTTCCACGGTCAGCAGCCGCAGGGTCAAGCTGTATTGGTAGTCGTCATCGGGAAACGCAAAGGGCAGCACCTGTTGCGCTTCCACCGGGCTGCCCGAGGTTCGGTCAAAAATTACCGAAAACTCCCGCAGGTCGGGCAGGGTCAGGGTCATGATGTTGTTGGCGGTTTCGCTCAAGGTGAGCAGGCTGGTCACAGTGCTGCGGGTCACCCATCCGGCGTCCTGTCCGCCGGAGAGCTCTATGGATCGACCATACTGTTTGCTCTGCTCCTGAATCAGCAAAGCACCGGTTAAGGTGCGTTTCTGGCTCTGCTCCACCGGGTTCCACTCAAACTCGTTTATCCACAACAAATCATCGGGCAGTGTGATGCTATCCAGTTGCATAGGCCTTCCTTATACGGATCTCAATCCGGCGTTTTTCAGGGCTTCCAGCAATTTGCTTTCATCGCTTCGGTTGATGCCCACGTTGACGCTGCCGCCAGGATACTCAAGACGGATAATCTTTTCTGCCTGTTTACTGTGTGCGCTTTGCGGTGGTGGGTTAATGCGTGAATTTTCCCGCTGACTGGGTAGTTTCTGCAGCTGCTCGGCTCTCTGTTCTTCGGCCAGCTGGTTGCGCTTCTCCCGGTAGATGGCCTCGTTCACTCGCAGGGCTTTGCTCAAATCCTGAATGCTCTGCTGGTCGCCTCCGGCCTTGGCTTCTTCCAGCTGGTTTTTCAGGTCTCGCTGGCGGCTCTTGTATTGGCGTTTCTCGATCTGGTCTTGCTTACCCTGGAGGCGGTCTAACTCGTTCTGTAACCCGTCCAGGGTGTTTCTGGCGCTGCTGTTCAGTGACTCCATGCTCGACTCGGCCTGCTGGATGGCATTGTCCAGGCGGCTCAGGTCTTGCTCGTTCAACAGGTTCAGGGTGCTGGCGGCATGCTCACCCTCCCGGGCAAATCGTCGGGCGGATAGTTCGCCGTTTTCATAGCTGGCCATCAGGTCTTCCAGAGCGATCTTCTGCTCCAGAAACTGTTTTTTAACGTGGGCCGCATCGCTGGCGGTTTCATTGAGCCAGCCGCCGATGCCTGTTACGTCGAATTGATGTTGCGAATGTTGCAGCCTGCTGATTTCTTCATTGGTTGCTTTTAATTCGTTTTTTAGGTCTTCCAAGCTGCCTTTGGCTTCGCTGGTGTCTACCGAGCCAACGCCCTGTTGCATGGCGATAAATGAATCATGGGCAGCGCTGCTCATGCCCTGAAGTTCTGCAGTTATGGCGTTGTAGTGGCCTGCCATCACTCCAGCGATGGACGTGGCATCCTGCAAAGCGGCTGTCTGTTGTTCGCTCGACTCCTCGCTGGTGTCGCCTACTTCTTTTAATGCCTTTTTGGTGGTGTCTGCCTGCTCTTTCAGTTCCTTCAATTTCTGGCGGCTGGCTTCGGTGGCTTCGGTGTACTCCTCGAGGCTCAGCTGCCCAAGGCTGAATGCCTCCGCCAATGCCACGCCCAGGCTGGCCAGCTCGGTGCGGGTCTCGGCGCTGCTGATCTGTGCCATCGCATCGGCGGCGTCTTTGAAAGCCTGTTTGGCGGTGTCGCCGGTCTCATTGAGTTTGTCGTTGGTTTCATCCAGAGCTTCTTTGTAGCGGTTCTGCTCCTCCTGGATCATCTTCCAGGTGATCTTGCTGTCGTTGCGAATGTTGGCATTGGCGTTTTTGCTGGAAGTCACGAACGACTGATACATGCCATCCATCGCATCTTTAATGTCTTTCGCATCGATCATCATTTCCTTTTTAAAAGCGGCTGCCTGATCCCGCATCAGGTTGGTAGCGCTGCTAAATTTTTCTTCCAGGGTATCCAGACCGGCCACTTCAAAGATTTTTTGCCAGCCGTAACTGATCTCTGCCAATACCGACAGGATGCCCGCTGCAAAGCCTTTCACGCTCATGGTGAACGTATTGAACACCACCTTGATAAAATTACCGGTAAACTCAAAGGCAGAACGAAGCTGGCCGAGGGTGGTGCTTACGGTGTTGAATGCTTCTGTAGTTTTCTGGATCACCTGTTTAAAAGAAATGGACGACAGAGAAAGGCGCACCGACTCAGCCATGCTGATAAACCCGTCGCTGATTTTTTCTGCTAACGCCTTCAGCTTGCCGTTCTCTGCCAACTCATCCCACTTCTTGCCCAGCTTGGTTAGCATGGCGGTGACGTAAGCCATCCAGCCTGAATCAGCGATCTCCTTTTTAAACAATGTCCAGCGGTCTTTCAGGTTGGATATCAAGCCTGAATAGATTTTCATATTGGCCGATGCAGCCCCCACGCTGTCCCGGCCTAACTGATCCATCAGCTCTCTGATAACGTCCTTGCCCAGCTTGCCCTGCTCGGACAACTTTCTAAGCTCAGTGACGTTCTTGCCGGTAACCGTGGCCAGGGTATTCCAAACCGGCACACCCGCCTCGACTAGCTGTCGTATTTCTTCGCCCTGCAGCTTCTCTTTACCCCAGGCCTGCCCCAGTGCCAGACTGATTCTGCGTAGTCTTTCCTGACTGCCGCCCAGCTTGCTGTTGACATCCACAATGGCCTGCATCGTGCCGTCCATCGGATCAAGGCCGAAGTTTTTCAGCATGGCAAAGGCTTCAGTTACCTGATCCAGCTGCAGCGGTGTGGCCTTGGTAAATTCCTTGATCCACTCGGTGGCTCGCTCGCCTTCCGCCACGCTGCCCATCACTGCGTTCATCTGGATCTGCAGGCGCTCAAACTGGTCACCGGTTTCGAGGACGCCCTGCATGGATTTTTTAAGGGCGTAAAAACCGAGGCTGGCAGCGACCAAATTCCGAATTCTGTTCCCAAGCCTGGCAAAACTTTTGTTCAGCTGGTTGCCTGCTTTGCCCATTTTCTTCATGTCAGCAGAGGTGCGCTTGCTGGCGTTCCCCATCTGCTGCAGGTCTTCGCTGGTGTCGTCGCTGGCATCGCCGACGCTGCGGATGCTTTTCGTTATTTTCTGCAGGGCTCCCTTGGCTAAATCCCGAGCCCGGATAACGATATTGAGTACACTGTTATTGCTGGCCATGTCCCTGGCTCCTTCTGGCTAAAAAAAAGGCCACCCGAGGGCAGCCTTAAAACGGGCTTGTTAGTCGCTGGACGTTTATATGGCCTGAACGACTTTCATAAATTGCGATATACCACTGCCGGTGATGCCGCTGTCTCTCAACACCTCAAATTCCATTGATACCTCGGCAAACTCGTCACTGATAAAGGGCAGCCCCTGTACTGGCGAAAACTTCAGGCGATGCATCGTAATACTCACCGGCTTTCCGGACTGTGCTTCGTTCATGCCGTCAAAGAACAAAGCAAACTCCTCGCCTGCTTCCACCAAGGCATGCATGATCTCTTGCGGTGCTTTGGTGTAGCTCACCTTCACGCCGCCGTTATCAATAGCGCCGGTACCGATCACGACGATGCCGTTAGCAGTGAGGTTGTAGTCAGTGCCTTCGGTCAGTGCGCTGTCCATATCGTCTTTCACGGTGATGCTCTGGCTATGGTCAGGGGCAAAGGCAAAGGGCAACAATTCACCGTCGGTTCCGCTGGCGGCGATCACCTCATCGGTAACGGAACCGCTGGCCTCTTCGCTCACCGCTGCTCGCAAGGCAGGCGCTAAACTGGCGGCGCTTAAATCCATAGCGGTCATGCTGCCGGTGACGCTGTCTATTCTTGAAACCACATTGACGTTGCCACCGCCCACGCTGGTGTAGTCTTTCTGTTCTTTCTTGTCCTCTTCAAAACTCACTTCCAGGGCGCTGCAATTGCCCACCGGTAAAAAGCCGGTACTGGCGCTTAACCGCTTGAGGTAAATTTTTCCTTTGCCAATGTAGGAGCGATCTTGTGTGGCCATTGTTCAGTTCCTTCTGTGGTTCATGGTCGGGTCAGGGTCTGTTCCCAGGAGATGCCCCATAATGCTATCCCCTTTCGGTCTATCTCTCCGCTGTATAAATTTTCCGCTGAGATGCTGCTGGGCTTTACCGGCTTCAGGTAGTCGGTACCAAATCGGTTAAACGGCAGCTGCTCGATAATGGCTTCGGTCAGTAACAGGGCGCTTTCATGCCGTGGCTCGTTTTTGCTGTCGCTGCAAATCACAAAGGCGGCCATCAACAGGTTCGCCTCCTGGATGCCCTGACCGGTGACGCTGACGCTCTGGGTGTTCTCAATGGACACCCGCACCGCTTTTCTGGCGGTGAGCAGGCGGCTCAGTTCGGTTTCGGTAAAGCGACCGGGGTGACTTGCCACATCTGTCGTGTGGTTGACCAGTGCAGCTTCCAGGTGGTCGGTGATGGCTTTGAGGGCTTCGTTAAACATTGCGGTTGGCCACGTCCTTGACCCACTGCTCGATGGTCTGTTGAACCAAATTGATCTGGCGCTGCTCGATGCCCAGGAATGGGCGGGCAGGAATGACGACTTTCTTGGCAAATACTGTTTGTCCGTTCTTGCCGGGAAAGGCGAGCATCTTCGCTTTCTTCGGTCGGATGGTGGCTCCGAAGTTGTGAACCGCTGCATATTTCACGTTGGTTCCTACTGCCACCTCGTCGTTGCCGGTTTTGTAGCTCAGGCTGTTTCGCAGGCGACCGGTGTGGCTCAGAATCTGCCCGGTTCTGATCTTCAAGGGTGCCCATGGTGTGCCATCCGGTGCATGCTGTCGGCGGAAATTCAGACGGGCGTCAGTGAGTACTGCCCGACCCAGCCGGGTAAATAGCGGCTTTCGATGCTGGTAAAGCATCACGGTATCCATCAGGTTCTGTATTTCCTGCTGGCCTTGCTCAAGGGATAGCATCAGAAGTCCTCCAGGGTATCCCGGGTAAATAGCCGGTCTTCACGGCTGCGGGTGGTGCTGACTTCGGTGCTGGCGGTGGTGGTGGGTAGTGGCAGGACGGCGCTGCCCCGGACAATGTCCTTAAGCAGCTTGACGCTGTCGTCATAACGCTTTTCGACCTCATCCAGCATGCGGCCGTCGTATAAACGATAGCGAGCAATATCGGCGCAAAGCCTGACCACGATCTCAGGAATAACCGACAGCGGCAGGGTATAACGTACTGCCAGATAGCTGTCGATTTCATCGCTGGCATCGGTCAGGGCGGCGTCAATGGCGGCGTTATCCATAGCACCATCGCCCGGGTCGGTGAGGCGAATCAGCTCGTCCTCTCCAAACCGGGCGATCATGGCGGCGCTGTCGCAGTACTTCATTTTTTACCCTTGCCTTTCTGCGACTTTGGGGCAGGCTTGGCTGGCTCTGGCTCTGGCTCTGGCTCTGGCTCTGGCTCTGGCTCCACAGAGTTTACGTCCTGCTCTGCCTCGACGCCTTCTGGCTCAGTGACTTCTGCCTCTGCCGTTTCCATCGCCGCCACTGCACGACAAGCCAGCAAAGTATCAGCAGCGGTGTCGTCCAGCTCCAACGTTTCCCCTGCCTGATACAATTGCCCATCGTGCCGTACGCTATGTAGTGCTGTGTATTTCATAGCCACTCCTTAGCTAATGACGTTTTCAAGGTGGTAGGCCACATCGTTACAAATGATCAGCTCGTCGACTGACTCACCCACTCGAATCGCTTCCCCGCCACGCAGGCCAATATTCGCATCCTGACGTGTACCGCTGACCCGCTGGCCATGCTCGGCGGTCATGCCGAAGGTGACGCCACGGTTCGGTCTGGCGGTGGGGTTGCGGTAAATCAGCGAGCAATGGTTGCCCCAGATACGCTCCAGCTGCATATCGTGGCCGGGACGGGCGCTGTTGTAATAGGCGGCTCCCACCAGAATCTCGTCAATTTCCAGCAGCTCTCGGACGAACGACAAAGGCACCAGGCCGTCATCGGATACTGTGCCGTTAAAAGCCTTAACGATGCTCGGGTTACGGCGCAGGGCGACAGCGACCTTACGACTGGTGACCATGATGTTGGGGCGCTTGATGGGCGTTTCCAATGCGTCGGTCAATGCCACCAGAGGCTTACTGTCGGCATGGCTCCACTGGTCGGTGCCGCTGAGGGTTTCCTTGTGGGCATAGTTGGCTTTGTCCTGAACCTTGGCAGCGACTCGCTTTTCCCGATCCAGGGCGATGATCTCGCTGAGCAGCTCCACGGCGTTGCCTCGTGGGTCAAAGTTGCTGTTGGTGGCGTTGTCTAAATCCTGCTGCGGGATATGGTCTTCCAGACCGTAATCCTGAACAAAACCGGCTTCTTCGGTGCCGCCGAATTCCACGACGTTTGGCTGACCTTTACGGCCGACTAACGTATCTGGAATCGTGAAACGGTCTTCAGTGTTGTACTTCGTCCACTTAAATTCCCTGGCACCCACAGGAACTCTTGGCAGCACCCGGTCTGCTATGAATTCATTGTTCATGTAGGCGATGGCAATAGCCGTCAGGGTCGGGTTGGTTTTAAACGGTGCGTTGGCCATGATGGTTCTCCTTAACCTTGGGCAATCAATACGGTGACAAAATCACCAGCCACGGCGTCTTCCAGAGCGATACCGATCACCCGGTCTGAGGCCTGTGTGGCGGTGATGACGTTGGCACTGGCATCGCTGGTCAGCACTTCGCCTTTGCTGATGCTGCCGCCGGCGGTGGCTTCGGTGATGCCGGAAAAAATCACGTCCACCCGGCCATTGCTCTCGCTGCCGATCTGGGTGGTGACACCGATCAGGGCGTCCGTTGCCGCTGTCGCCTGTTTGACTTTCAACTTGCCGGTGCCAAAGGTCACCAGCTTGCGACCTTCCAGGGTGCCATCGGCGTAAAAGGTTTTAATCAGTCCGTCGTTTCTCATGGCTTAGTCCTTCTCTTTATTAGCTCTTGGCAGTTCCTTTTTGAACCGCATTGACCGCCTGGGTGATGCTGACGGTTCTGCCTTTTTTGCGCTGCTCCTCCTGATACTCCAGGGCTTTCTGCGCCAGTTCGTTGCTGTTTTCCGGTGGCTGCTCCTGGTCGTCTGCAGCGTGTTCCTTAAAGTCCACCGCCTTGGGTAACTTGCCCAGAAACGCCTTCATAAAAGCCTGCTGACTGAAGCTCTTTTTCTGCTCGCCTTCACCGAATTCCAGCACATCTTTGTCGTTGTCGAGGCTGGCCATGAACTCTGCCAGCTGCGCTTTCTGGGCGGGCAGCACCTTACCGGCTTTCACCAACACATCCAGATCGCTGGCGATCGCCTGCTTCTGCAGTGCCGCTTCGCTGGCTTTGATGGCGGTCTCTTTCTCGGAAAAAGAGGCTTCCCGGTCTTTCAGGGCTTGCTCTTTCGCTTCCAGGTCAGCTTTCAGCTGCTTCAGTTCTTCTT
>NZ_LUKQ02000227.1 GCF_001647025.1 Endozoicomonas atrinae | reverse complement strand
ACCATTCGCACCGGAGTTAAACAGCTCAGAAAGGCTATGGGAGTGGATGCGGGAGCATGACTTATCAAACAAAGCATTTTCAGGTTATGAAAATATTGTAGATTGTTGCTGTGAAGCTTGGAATAACCTTTGCAGCGAAGCTGGTCGACTGTTCAGTCTGTGCTCCCGTGATTGGGCAGTTATACAGTAGTTAGAAAATTCAATTGGTATAAGAAAATGATTAGACGTGGACCTCTGACTCCACCAGCTTCGGCGCAGTACCTTTGATCTCACTATCGTTGATAAACGTCTTCTGTCCCGCAGAGATTGACTCACCCTTAACGGTACCTGACTGGAGCCGTTGTCATTGTAGGCGGTAATAGTGGCGACGACTCTGACTCCATCTGAGGTCAGTACTTTGAATTGCTTACAGGTATTGGTGGTTGCCATAGTTCCTCCCTTTTTCTTTTCTGAAAATCACAAAAAAGGGCAATACCCGAAAGCATTGCCCTTCTTTTCCTCACTTTACGTGAGGTTAGAGGCTACAAAATGCAGCCACGACCATTACAGTGGTCGAATATCTTCAGCCTGTGGGCCTTTCTGACCCTGAGTTACTTTGAACTCAACGCGCTGGCCTTCCTGCAGGGACTTGAAGCCATCACCAGTGATTTGCCGGAAGTGAGCAAACACGTCTGGTCCGCCATTTTCCTGGGCGATAAAACCAAAACCTTTCTCGTCATTGAACCACTTAACAGTACCGGTAGCAGTAGACATAGTCATATCCTGAAATTTAATAATAATGTGCCTTGCCATAAGGCGGTGGAGCTAGAAGCTTGTTCTTGTTAATGAAGAGTATTTATGACGAATATGACGGGTCACTACACCCGGAACATCAAATCTTTGCATAACAAATAAATCACACTTTTAACGTTCCGCCATTATACAGCGCATAATCCTAACCGCTATGGGCACTTACATTCAATCGATAACACAAGATGCTCAGCCGTTGGTGTATCGCTGCCTATTGATATACATCAATAGCCGCTTTAAAGCCCATTGATACGCATCAATACCCGCCCTCCAAAACCAGCAGATCATTCCGTCACCAATAATTTTTACACGTTCGGAAATCAATCATGCTTCTTATTGCGCAGTTTTTATTTCTGCTGCTGATGCTGTACATCGGTAGCCGGAAAGGGGGAGTCGGTCTTGGGGTGATCTCAGGGATTGGCTTATTGATCGAAGTCTTTATTTTCCGCATGACACCGACTTCTCCACCGGTAACGGTCATGCTGATTATTCTTGCCGTCGTGACCTGTGCCTCCATTTTGGAAGCCGCCGGTGGCTTGAAGTTTATGCTGCAGATCGCAGAACGCGTGTTACGCAGGAACCCCAAGCATATCACCCTGCTTGGGCCACTGGTGACCTATGCAATGACCTTCATGCTGGGCACAGGTCATTCCGTTTACTCGGTGATGCCGATCATTGGTGACATCGCCCTGAAAAACAAAATCCGCCCAGAGCGCCCCATGGCGGCCGCTTCCGTTGCTTCTCAGCTGGCGATTACTGCAAGCCCGCTGTCTGCTGCGGTTGTTTACTACCTGACCCAGTTAGGCGGCATTGATTCCACCATTACTCTGGCATCCATTCTGGGCGTTTCAATTCCGGCGACCCTGCTGGGCACAATTATTCTCTCCCTCTATAGCATGCGCCGTGGCGTTGAACTGGAAGACGATCCTGAATTCCAGCGTCGTATGGCTGACCCGATTACCCGCAAACAGATTGAAGAAACCACCGCAACCAGTCTGGACGAGATCTTGCCTGCCTCGGCACGCCACTCGGTTTACCTGTTTATGGCCGCCATCGCCACCATTGTACTGGTCGCCATGATGCCGGAACTCAGAACCATTGCTGGCAAAGCCATCAAGATGGACGCCATTATTCAGATGATGATGCTGGCTTTTGGTGGTCTTATGCTGCTGTTGACCAATACCCCGGTAAAAAAAGTACCTGAGGGTGTGGTGTTCAAATCAGGCCTGGTGGCTGCCATTGCCATATTTGGTATTGCCTGGATGAGTGATACCTATTTCCAGCATGCGATGCCGGTATTTCAAAGTTCCATAAAAGACATGGTCAATCAGCATCCATGGACCATCGCGTTTGCCATGTTTACTGTCTCTGTGGTGATTAACAGTCAGGCCGCCACTGCGCGTATGATGTTGCCGGTAGCGCTGGGGCTTGGCCTGTCCCCACAGCTGCTCATCGCCATTATGCCTTCGGTCTATGGATACTTCTTTATCCCGAACTACCCATCAGACATTGCAACCTGCAATTTCGACAGCACCGGCACCACCAAGATTGGCAAGTACTATTTCAATCACAGCTTTATGATGCCCGGTCTGATCGGCGTCATCTCCGCTTGCTGTATTGGCTATGTGCTGGCCAGTATTATCATTTAATAAAACGATAGGTGGCCCTGACATAGGGAGGGTCACCATTAATCTGAGTGGTGCATTGATTACCAAAACCAAGTGGCATCCCTACTTCACATACCTCCTCCGCCAATACCGGGTACCAAACACAATACCAACACCAATGAAAAGGTAGATCGGAACCAGCCACAGTTTCATCAAGGTCGTGTCAATGACAAAACTCAGAGTATCCGGGTCGTTCCAGTAATCCTGATACCGCGCAACAGGGGCAATCAGGGAAAACAGTCCTAAAGCAAACGATGTAGAGAACGCCGATCGGACGATAAACCAGTGGTTATTCATCCAGCTTCGTATGAGCTGAAAGAGGTAAATATTTACCATATCAGTGATCAGCAAGCTGACACCCAGTGCAAGGAAGTTCCCCGGCAGCTCACGGTATAACAATTCCACCGGTTGCATGTCGTGATGATCGGGGCCGCTGCTATGAACTGAACCTTCAAGAAATTTGACATGAAGCCACCAGACTGCAGCTACCAATATCAGCATCGCACTACTGTATATCACGGTCTGCCGTGCACGCCTTATTCCGTATAATTCCGATATCGCATCCAGAATAAAATAGGTGAGTGGAAACAGAATACTCCCCCCAGTGAATTCCATACCCTGAACATGAAAATGGCGCATAAATACAATCGGGCAGAGTACCAGTAACGTCAGGTAGAGCCCCCCCAATACCATCAGCATATTTTGCTGGGTCAAGAGAGAAAAGGAATAACAGCCATACACGCCTTGATCGGCCACGACCTGTGGATGTTTTTTCAACATAACGTAGAGCCTGGCCCGGTCGGCATTGGATAGATCATCAACCTGACCAGAACCAATAAATAGCGGTATTTCCCTGATACTCTTTGCCCCTTTCTGTAGCACTGTAATTTCATCACATACCGGATCGTAACTCACAAACTTCATGGGCGCTCCCTGATTCTTGTTATGGTTCCATGTATTTCATACAAGCCTGTAGCACTTCAGATAACTATAAATCAGTGGTTTCATCCACCTTCCAGTAATCCATGTTGCGTACCCGGCCAATCAGTTGCGCCTCCTCTCGCTCATTCGTTGTTCTATTATTTGCCGTTATCTGTTGTGTGTTTTTCAACTCACATTGATCATAAAACGCCTGATAGCAGCCAAGCTTTTTCTTACCGTTGATGATGTACCAGGCCAAGTAAATACCGGGTCCTGGCCTTGGTGTTTTCTCCACTGTCAGCAGCGTATTGCCTGGAAAGTAGTCGTTCATCTCAGGCAGATAGATAAACCGGTATAACTCTGGATCCCTGGGAACATGGCGCTGGCTGTTGAAGATGTCCGGTACCGATATGTCGATATCATAATCGCCCCCCTCAGAAGGAACGACAGTAACCGTAGTCCTGAACGACCCCTGGCGTAGGCTTTTCCGCTCATGATCATAAGGACCACCTCGACCATAACCCAGCCACTGCGGGCTAACCCCCATAGCCTCAGCTAACCGCTCAAGATACTTATGGGGATTACCGATCTCCCCATTGGCCAGCTTATAGAGGTACCCTCGGTCAATTTTTGTTCTCCGGGCAAGCTTGGAAACTCCGGTAATACCAGAGAGCGCCATCGCCTGCTCCAATCGCTCTGCCATTTCTGGATGATTCATGGGTAGTTGCCGTTATTCCTGTAATATCGTTCTGCCAAAAGGATAAGCCGGAACTGTTTTTCAAAGTCCCCGGGATATCGCTCCCGGAGAAAACTAATCAGCATATTGAAGGATTCCGCCATCTCTTTTTCTAATTCTTCTACAGCTACTTCTGAATCTACGTCCATGTACATTAATTCCGCAATCGATAGAAGAAAACTGCTTGATCATGTGTTCATCCTATAACCAATAAATCGGAGGCTTCAATATTTTTTTATAATTTATTCTAATTTTTTGTAGATATTTACCATTGTCACCATAATCGTTTAGTCGTTTGGATATTGCATTAAAACGACTTTTTCAGTTCAGCAAAGCGAGGAAATAAAACTGCTCATTTTTCAGTTATTCTTCTATGGACGTGTAATAGCAGCAACCACCAAGGTGGCTAACAGGTTGTGTACTGGCTTATCCACTGAAATTGTGGATAAAGTGAATATCAATAAATGGTTAAGTAACCGGCCATATGGAATCGAATATTTCTGGGTGAGTGGATAGTTACTATGCAAGGCACAGCGGCGGGAGCATAGCCGTAGCTATGTAACCAGAATTTTAACACTGCAAGCTGACTAACCACTTACTTAGAAAATAGGATTTCATATGGTTTTATTTATGCTCGACATGCACCTGAAATAGCTACAGTCAGCAATTTTGTGGGACTTCAAAGCAAGTATGATCAGACACTGCCCCCCATTTTTCGCCCCTCAAAAAAGCGGTATCATCAGTCAGAACGGCAATTTGTAGTTGTTCAGGAAGAAAAAGATGAATAATTATTACCTCTCTTTAGGTGCAGACCACCCCGATTACCCAGGCTATGTGCGAATTACGGCTCCCACCCGTGATGATGCCCGCCAGTTAATGGAAGCCCATCATGGCCACGACTGGACTGGCTGTTTTGAAACCTTCGATGAGCTGGATACCCACCAGAGGGTTCAGCGGGACTACCTGATCTTTGATAACCTGACCGGCGAGGCTCTCACCTGGACTTGCCATATCTGCAAGGAAAAACGGCCCGACAGTAAAATAGAGGTCACTCAACGCACGTTACTGGAGGCTGATGATGCACCGGTCTACAACGTCCGATACTGCATTGATAACGATGAATGCCAGAACTGTATTGATGCCTTTATTGAACAGCAGCGCGGGGGAGTGAATTAAACAGCGTTGCATGGCCATGCAATAAAGAGCAGCCAGACGCATTGACGAGAAGACTCTGGCACCCGGTCGCAGGCTGGTCACATCAGGAGTGCGCCCTTAGATTCTGGTTATCCTCCGCCCACGCCAGGGCTTTCTGAAAAGCCGCATCGCCATATTGTGCTGAGCTGAAGCGACGAGTCAGGGCACAGGATTTACGATTCTGCTTTTTCTGGGAGATATGCGCAAGCCATCCGGTTTGACCGTCTTTCTGGGTGTATTTTTCGATGCTCATCATAACCGGCGATCTCCCTTTTGTGGCAATCATTGTGCCTCAGCGTGTTGCTTTCCGACGGTGCGCAATTATTCACCAGACGTAACCCAAAAACCTTGATACGTATCAATACTTATTATCGACAGATCAGGGGTCGAGTATCTACTGAATTTACACCCACCGATCAAGGTGAGGACAAAAATGGTTTGCCAAGAGATACTCCTTAACGGTCAGAGAATGATCAAAATGTGTTCTCTTACACTCTGAATTTTACGAATAAAAACTCATTAACAATCACCGACAAACAGAGAAATACACAACCGACCAGCAAGAAACAGCCGTATCAAGTTTGATTTGATCACCATCAATGATCGCTGTACCGTAGACTTTTAAGCCCTGAGAACCTTGAGGATTGATTGTCCATGCTGAAGAAAAAAACGATCAAAAAAACAGCGGAAACCGAAGTGACGTTTGAGTTCGCTCAACCGGGCATCAAGTCCGTGTCGCTGGTTGCGGACTTTAATCAGTGGCAACCGGTCACCATGAAATACCACAAAAAAGAAAATGCCTTCCGGACCAAAGTAAAGCTGCCCGGCGACAATACCTTCCATTTCCGTTACCTGCTGGATGAGACCACCTGGGAGAACGACCATAACGCAGACGACTACGTGCCCAACCCTTACGGCAGTGATAACAGTGTGGTCTACACAAAGATCAAGAAGTAATTAAAAGAAAACCCCGTCACCATAGGGGTGATGACGGGGTTTTCTCTACCAGCATAAGGAGTGATGTGGTATCGGTAAGCTACCAGAACACTACTCGCTGGTCAAAAAACAATCGCTCCAGCCTGCTTAACTGAGGCATTCAAACCGCCTGACGGCATGATCACCCAGTAACGACCGAACCTTTTCCTTGCACTTATCCACGCACTCCGCCTCGGTCATCTCATCAACCCGTGCGGCGCACTTTGGTCCGAAAATGTCCAGCATCAGTTGTTTGCACTGCTGTTTTTTGGAGGGAGTTTCAATATCAAGATCAATCATGATACACCTGTATTACCTTATGAAAGCCAGTTCCTGATCATCGAATTTAATTAGAACGTACAGCTATCTCATCTAATACAGCAAATCGATCCCTAATCCTCAGTGTAACCACCCGGACAATGGGCAGCCAAAGGAGGTATGGAATAACAAGTCCCGTCAGGTAAACAGACCGTTTATCGCAACACCGCCAGCACTCCACCACAGAACATCTCCGGCCTTAGCCATCGGTGATAAGATATTGACAGAGAGACGCCTATTTTACGGGAGAGTCTGGCTTTTCTGCTGATAATATTCTCGGCAGGTTTCAATAGGGTCCCGCCCCTCAGACATTTGCTGGTTCCACCGCTGAACCCCACTGCGAATTCGAGACTGGCGCTCCGTGTCCGATAACTCTGGGTTGTCCAGCATCGACAGGTAGCCGTATAGATTGCGGTCCATTCTGTACTGGTTTGTCTGCCTGTTTTTTCTGATGGTTGAATTATTCATAATTACCCTCTACGAGCTCTGCGACAGTTAGCTTGTCTATCAACAAAGCTAATCGAGTCGTGGTGTTGAAATCGTCTGCCAGGCAATAAGATGGGTAAATATTCCCTTTCTCTGCCTGATACCCCCGAAGGGTTTGAAGTTGCAACACAGGGACAAGCGAACAAAATCATAGGAGCATAATAGAAGTACTGTGTGACTAGCCAGACTGGTTGCACCTATCAATGAACACAGACCACAACAATAGCAATTTCATAGGCGACGGGTTTAAAAGCAGGCGAAAACTGACAGGATACTTAATCGCGCTTTCCTATAGGATGCAAGGCAAGGATAACTTATATCGAATCAGCCTGACCTGAATCAAATGGGCAATGTCCACGCAAAAATATTCTTGCACCTTTGCCTATGAAAAAACACAATGCCTCCAATCCTGTCGCCTATATGAACATATATCGAGCAACAGAAGGAGAATAAAAAAGACCGGACGTTATGGGGGACATTCTATGGAGCCAGCAGCCGCCTCAATTTCCATTCCACCATCATCTTTTGATGCATGGCTACAAGACCAGTCATCGAACCTGCAATCCTGGTTCAAAAGTCAGCGTGGCACTATTGCCGGGCTCACTGTTCGAAAATACCCCGCTTGTCTGAAACCACAGATCTTCCTACCTGCCGATGAAAAAACAGCTTATGACCGGGCCCGATTTGACTTGATGATAAACACTGGCCGAGATATCTGGTGCATCACGCTGGACATGGTCTTTTACCTAAAACCTCGCGTGACCGATGAAGGCAAGCTGGCCAACGCCAGTATTCTGTTTACCGTGCTGGATGAAGATGACCGGCCCAAGGTGGTTGACTACCTACCCGTGTGGGAGAACACATCAGCTAAGCACGTTGGAGGGGACTTCACAGCAGAGCAATGGATAACACACTGGTTCAGAAAACTCACCAAAAGCCGCAGGCTTCATCGCGTCTTTGCCTATAAGACATGGATAAGGGAAGTTGACTAACAACAGATTGGAGGTAACACTTTCTTATCGTTCACTGAGCCCATAGTACAATGGATGGACAAATACGGATAGACTCCTGCCTCTTGTTGCATCAGACTTCAGCCAGTCTCAAAGTTTTTGCTGATACCTGTCCCCAGATAGGGTCAGCATTTTTTTTGCCGAGCAATATCAACGACGGATTCAAGTTCCAACACTCAGCTCAATAGGTCTCCATAAAATTCGATTCATTTCATATAAAAATGCGAACCAGTCTTTAAATATGGCGGAAGCATTTATGATACGAATTCAGGGTGTCTACTGAATGGGATTAGTCAGAAAAAGTAGTTGCTGTATTGACTGATGGGATCTAGGCAAGTCATACCAGACGACATTGCCAATCAAAAAGAAAAAAACGGACCCTAAAGCCCGTGAGATAAGATTTTCTCTGCAAAATTCACAGTAGGTAAACTGTGCCCCAAGAAACATGGTTCATTAGGAACAGTGCCTCTTCCGTGAGGACGTGAGCATCCTAT
>NZ_LUKQ02000226.1 GCF_001647025.1 Endozoicomonas atrinae | reverse complement strand
TGCATCGTGAAAGTTTTCAGGAAAATCGGGAGTTTTAGGCATGACATTAACGGGATGAACAACAGGCTATTTAAAGTATAAAGGCAATCGCAGAATTCGTGACATATTTTGAAAATGAAATTGGTATTATTACTTCAAGGCAGCTTGAATCCAAAAGGTTTGCGTGTGGATCTATCTTTTGAACCACTACTTCGCCAGTTTTCAGATGGGATACAGGCTGGCTTGTGCGCATTGTGGACTGGATATGACATTCATTCTGCTTGTCTTTTTTCAAGTGCTTCATTTTATTCGAATACAAACGACAGAGGTATTCCTTATTTGTTCTACGGGCAATATCTACAGGTAGCTCTCCATCATGATTTTCTGTAAAAAGGAGCTGTATTGCATGAAGGTTATCTATAGAAAGAAGTTTCACGATACCAAGAAGATAATCAGCTCCTGATTGAGTTAACTGATGTAAAATATTATTACCATTGCTGTCTTTTGCCTCTGAAGTTACTAAGGTGAGCATGGTCTTTATGGTTTCTGGGTCTTGTGAGTCTACTGCTGCCATAAAAGGCGATATCTTCGTGCCATGATCGCTCGGTCTGCGACTTTCAATCCAGAAATTAAGCTGTTTGCCAGGTATTTTCTGTTCTTGAATGGTCTTCGAAGAACCTTCCCAGGCTTCCTCAATAACCTGTTGTCTTCGGCTGATTTGATAGCAGGCAGTCTCGCCGCTTACTTGCTTGACCCAACCCTTATCGAGCGCTGTCTTTATACCTTCCTTAACTTGGCTTAACGGTATTGACTTTAACGTTCTCGCACAATGTTGACTCATTGCATCTCTGATTTTTTCAGGAGTTAAGGGCTTGCCGTTTTTAAATAGAGCCCTAGTAATATTTCCGGCATTACGACAGTTGGATACCATTATGGTAGCTTGCTCTGTCTGTCTGAGAGTGATCTGGGGAGTTGTTTTTAGGATAAGAATCTCTTCAGATCGGTCGGTTTGACTGATAGGCAAAAGCAACGCAGGGGATTGTGCAAATTGAGATAGAGTATTGGTGTTGGGAGTGAATTTTTTATCTTCCGGGGTATCCGGAAAGGTGGCAGGGACGGTTTCTGATTGAATCGATTGATTTTGATAGTTGAAGGAATTCTCTGAACTCGTTTCAAGGCTATCCTCATACTGTTCTTGTTCAGCTATTGGGCAGCCTTCAGTTGTCGGCAAGCTACTCAATATTAAGGTATCAAGTGACTCTGTGCATTCAGCTTCCAGGTTTGAACATGAGGATAATCCAGACATCGAAGACTCATCTTGACAGGTAAGTGAGCCGCCTGTTGGTTTATGTTCAGAGTCTGGTGTTATTGGTTTTGTTTTGTCTTCAAGATACTCTGTGAACAGTGAGGTCATGAGCTTATTATCCATAGCCTGTGCAACCTCGAGTGGTGTTTTCTTCTTTTTGTTTGTTCTTCGCAAAAGTTCTTGGTTCTCACTAATGACTTTGCGTGCGATTTCGTCAAATTCTTCAGTGAAGGGAGTATATACAAGGTAGTGTAATAAATTATTTCGGCTCTTCTTATTCTCAGGAAAGGCTCTAACTTCTGCGCCTTGATTTTCAAGGTATTTAACGGTGTCTCTGCTGCCTGATTCTATTCCTGCAATTAATGGACATAGCTTTCTTCCCTGATGTTCATCTCTGATACTTTCCACCCAGTCATGAAGATGCTGGCTCACTGCTCCACTGAACTCTAATTCCTGTAATTCCAGTAGATTCCCTGAGATACAAGCCTCAATGACTTTCAGGCAGTCTGTGGGCTGAAAAGTACTACGGCTCTCGGGTTCCGGCGTTACGACCTCTTTAACCCAGTTTTTAGCGATCGCTTTATCAATATACCTTCCCAGGAGAGGAAGGAATTTGAGTGTAGAGTTTTCAAGCAGGTCACCTATTCTCCTTAAATCGAATGCATCCTTTTGCTTGAGCAGCACCCTGCACACTTTGCGGGCACCCAGCATTGCTTGATCTTCGGTACAACCTTCACTTGAGCTCTCTAAACCTGGCGTTACGTGAGCGCAGAGGCTTTTTGCTAAGTATTCTACTGTCAAAGGAACTGTACTGTATTATGTACTGGTTTATTTATTGTGTGAATGAAGCAGAATATAGCACTTTCAACCGGTATGCCTGATTTTACTGTGGAGATACTGTAAAAAAGCCTCTTGCTTCAGAGGCTATTGGTTTTTTTTCGTATAGTTAGTAGAAAATACTCAGCGATGGCCCGGTAACCACATTCCAGTCAATAATCACCTCCCGTTTAGCAATCTTGAACTCCCCCTTTTCAACACGGAGAAGATCTTTTCTCTGTGCAGTGAAGGTGTGGTTCTCTTTCTGATGACGGCTGAAGTAGATCATCGTATTACTGTAGGCTTCATAGCAGCCTTCCTGATCAGAAGGCAGTACTTCTACATTGCTGATAAATCGCCGGGTTCTTGCAGGTGGATTATCTGTCCAGGAGTTTAGTTTAAACGCCCGCATGGCTCTTAGAGAGAGAATAAAAAAGTTCTCTTTCCTGAAGTCAGGCTCCAGTCCCTGGCTTAGCTCCTGCTCAACACCCAGAAACGCTTCAGTCTCCTTTTTCTTGGGGTCCGGTTGTGGGATATAACGAACGGGTACCCGGTATTCGACATCGGTGGTTACCAGTCTCAGCCATTGCTGGTATTCCCGGTTATCGAGCATCCGGGCTTCGCGAAAATAAAACTGCTCAACATCACTGATCAGGTCACGGTTAATCTCGGTCATTATTTTATCTCCAGCTTTGAAGTTTCCTGGATGCCCTGTTCCAGACGCTGACGCCACTGCAGATAAAACTCTCGGGCGTAGTGTTCATTAAAACAGCTGCCAACCTTGCCGGGGATTTCCGGATGGCTTTCCTCTTCACCAAGGCCAAGACCGTAGTAATAGGTTCGATCATCGGCATAATCGATATTGCTGCCGCTGAACTGCTGTGACCAGGCTTCGGCATCTTCACCTTCCAGAAGGCCGCCTGGGCCAAACATCATGGTGTAATGGATTTTCAATTTTTCCTTGATGTGCTCCGGCGCATTCTTCTCGATCACGAACCATGACCAGTACTCAATTTGACCAGGTCCTCGTGGATGGCTGGTTCTCAGTGTCATATTTGGCCAGAGGAACGACAGATTTGGGAAAACGCTGTAGCAAAGAGGCTTCAATCTGGAGCGAACCTCTCCCAAACGTTCAGTGACTTTTTTATGGCTTTCCCGAAGGTACTGGTTTACTTCAGGATCCATGCCGGCAACGCCATCCATACCGAACATGCACATTTCATCTGGAGTGCCTTCAGGCATCAGTCGAACGGAAAGACCGTGACCGGGTTTGGGGACTACATTCAGGCCGGTGTCTTCCAGTTCCTGTACCTGTGGGGTCCCCTGCAGAATCGAACCATGAAGGTAGGGACCATGACCAATGTCGCCAAGGTGGTTCTCGACCGGGAGTTTCCAGTTACAGTTAATGATCCACTTGTGGGGGCTGCCGATGACTTCAATGCCGCCATCAAATCGATCAAAGAAGCAGTCAAGGTACCAGGCCATTTCACCCAGATAGTCCGTCAGTGGCTCAACGTTTTCATCCATGCAGGCAAAAATCAGGCCTCTATAGGTTTCTACCCTTGGGACTCGCTTCAAACCCAGCTCTGCTTTTTCAGGTTTATTGCAGACCTTTCTTTCCTGGGGGATGGATACCAGGTCGCCTTTGTTGTTGAACGTCCAGTTATGATAAGGGCAGATAAAACGACGGGTGTTGCCCTGGTCCGCCCGGCATACCGGAACGCCTCGATGACTGCAGCTGTTGATCGTAACGTAGATTTCTTTGTCGCCTGCGCGGGAAACAATCACCGGGGTTTCGACGATAAAGCTGGTGATAAAATCTCCGACTTTCGGGATCTGGCTCTCGTGCCCCATATATATCCAGGTTTTACTGAAGATGTGCTGCTTCTCCAGTTCATAAAGGGCGGGGTCGGTGAATATCTTCCGGTGAACATGACTGCCATCGTCGCTGACCAGCTGGCTCAGTGGTAAGTCCATGGGCATGGTGTGTTCCTTTGTTATTGTAATCGGTGACTCGTCGAGAAAAGTTATCATATATTAACTTTTTATCAATGCTGATTTTGTAGAAAGTTTGAAAAAAAGTTAATAATTGATAACATCCGAGCATGACTGAAGTAATTACCGATAAAAAAATGACCAAAGGTGAGCGCACGGCTCAGAGAATTCTTGATGTCTCTGAGCGCCTTTTTGCGCAGAAAGGGTATGCTGGTGCGAGTCTTCGGGAGGTGGCTGAGGAAGTGGGTATCCGTGAGCCTGGCCTGTATCGCCACTTCAAAAACAAGGAAGAGTTGTATCAGCAGGTTCTGGAGCGTGCGCTGAGGCCCCTCGCTGATACGATGGATAACATGCTGTCCATTGACGAGATCGATCGCTCTCAGATACAGCTGCTTCCTGCTGTGATGTTTCGCCTGCTTTCCCGTTCACCCCATGTGGTTGTTTTACTGCAAAGAGCGCTTTCTACTGATAACGCAATCCAGTCTGAGAGTTCCGGGAGTGTCTGGCTGGATCAGTGGTTATCCAGTCTGGTTACCCGTGGGCAGCAGTTATTCCGACACTTGCAGATCAGGAAAAATGCGACCGATGTTGAAGTGGCATTGATGATTGTTAACTGGTTTAACCTGTGTCTTGGTTATTTTACTTCTGCAAAACTGTTTGAGCAGATTTCAGGTAAAGATGCTTTTTCGGAGCCTTGCCTGAATCTTCAAACTGAGCTTCTACAGAAGATCTCCCAGGTCATACTGAGTGATTTTGTTTAAATAAAGAATGAACCAGATTTTCAGCAAAAGTCCTGAGAATTTGGATGATGTGAATCGATGAAAGGAAAGGTATCTAAGAAAACTGTGATTGTAGAAAAATTAACAATGCGTACAGTTTTTTTAATTCTTTTTTGTTAAATTAGCACAAGCTATCTCAGTCTTTTATCGTCTTCATGGACGATAATGAGTAAAAAAAGAATAAATTATGAAATATACCATCGATATTGAAGAGTTTAGCCGGTTAATTAAAGCTCTTTATCAGGGCATTCTTGAAAATGTGCCTTGGTCTGGTTTTCTTGATCGTCTACAAAGTAAGCTGGAAGCAAACTATGTGACCATAGTTATCAGTCCTCCTACTGACGACCATGACGGTCTTTTTCTTACCACAGGAACAACTGGAAAAGAGTTTGTCGCTTCCTATAACAGCCATTTTTACGCGATGGACCCTTTTGTTGATCTGCCCAGTGCCAAAGTAGTGAGTCTTGATGAATTTATTTCAAGCAGTGAGCGGGTTGACTCAGAGTATTGTCGACAGTTCCTGCAGCCGATGGATGTTTTTCATGTGCTGGGGGTGGATATCAGCACTGACAATGGGGCGAAATACAGTCTGAGAATCAGCCGGGGACACGAAAGCAGCGCTTTTAATGATGGGGATAAGGCCTTTGTCGAGATGCTGGTGCCTCATTTGCAGGAGGCGATTGAACTGCATACCCAGTTGGGGCGAATTGAAACAGAGAGGAACCTTTATGCAGGTGCTGTGAATCAGCTGGCAGTGGGAACCATTATTCTGGATGAAGAGGCCAAAGTGCTCCAGAGCAATCAGGTGGCCAGTGATCTGCTGAAAGAGAAGGATGGAATCGAACTGATCGGAGGTTCTCTACAGGTAGGAAGCAGTCGTGATACCCGGCGTTTGAAAGAGCTGATCAGGGATGTGCTGGCTGCCCAGAATGATAATCAACCTTCGGTGGTCGAAGCATTGAGAGTACAACGACCTTCAGGTAAGAGTGATCTTGGCATTGTTGTGCGCTCTGTTCCTCCCTCTCAATGGTCAAAAGCTAAACATACGCCTTCTGTTGTTTTATTTATTGGTGACCCCGAGCAGCAATCTCAGGCACCCCGGGATATTGTCAAGACGTTGTTCGATTTAACCCCGGCGGAAGCCCAGCTGGCGATGATACTGGCAAACGGGCTCACGCTTGACGAAACTGCCGAGGAACTTGGGATCAGTCGAAATACAGCCAGGGCGCATTTGCGTTCGATCTTTTCAAAAACCGGAGTAACCCGTCAGACCATGCTGGTGCGCTTGATTCTGAAAAGTGTTGCAACGCTGGGTTGATGTTTCAGTAATCTTCAAATGCCATAGGGATGTGGCAGGTAAGTCATTCTCCACCTTGTTTAATCTGTAATGTTGTTTTGGCTTTGTTTGTGGCCGAATTTGTTATTGTCTGTTCACTGGCTTTAATCATAAGGTACAGCCATTGTTTCAGAGGTTTGCAGTCTTTCACTGTGTAATCACTGGAATCCGGGATCTAAAAAAACAACTATAAAAAAGAAGCATTGCGACAATGGATATAACAAGCCGTAAATCCCTTTTGGGGAAAGTCTTTCGTTCGACTGCTTTATGCTGTAAACGTTCTCGGAGTTTGGGTGTGAGTGCGCTCTTGATTGGCAGTTTTTTCGCTGCCGGCCATGTGAGTGAAATTAATGCAGCTAACCCGGCTCCTCGCAATCCACACCTGGCAGATTCTACCAACCCTATTGGTCACACCACGTCGGCTCAGCAGGACTCTGTTCCTCAGGCTGGCCCGATCGGACCAACCCGTACCCTAGATGACTTTGAACTGCAGTATCGCCACTTTGGCCCTTTTCAGTTTGGTACGAGTATTTCCGGTGTCTATCCAGACGGTAAGCGGGTGTTCTGGAGTAATGGTGCCAATGGCGTGTTTAAGGCAGAGCATGACAGCTTCAATATCATCGATCGCTTCCCGGTAGAGGGTAAGGAGTTCAGCCGTCCTGAAATCGAAAGCGCCCTTGAAGAACTGCGTTCTCGCGAAGGTCTCTCCGCCATGTATTTTGCCTTTAAGCAGGCGGATATGTTTAAGGAACTCTCTGGTGTCTATACGCTGCTGGACAATAATCACGATTACTATATCGGTGATAATGGTGGTCGTGGCATCACCGTTTACGGAGACGCAGATCCCTCAGACTCAAACAGCAAAATTGTGAAAAAACGTCAGTGGACCATGCCTGATTCAGTCAGTGGCCTGATGATTGGTATGAATATGACCTTTGATGGCTGGATTGTGTTTGCCACAGAGCACGGTTATATCGTTTCCGTTAAAAAAGATTTCTCTGAAGAGCGGGTTGTTCGCCTGAACTACGCGGTTGAAGAAGATGCAGAGAATGCAGCAACCGGTCCCACCGGGAAAGGCTGGGTACGAAATGGGCAGGCGGTTGATGAGAGCGGCATCTACGTTGCTTCCCAGAACCATATGCACAAAGTCATCTGGCAGAATGAGCAGCTTTCCGTTGATGAGAAAGACGGTGCCTGGAGTGTTCAGTACAGCAATACGGCAGGTCAGGGTACCGGTTCTACACCAAGTCTGATGGGCTTTGGGGATGAAGATCAGTTTGTGGTGATCACCGATGGTGATAAGAAGATGAACCTGCTGCTTTACTGGCGGAATGAGATTCCGGCGGACTGGAAGAAATTGCCAGAAGCAAATGATCGTCGTGTCGCCGGTATTATCCGTGTGGATATGGGCGACCCGGAGCTGGCCGTTCAGTCTGAACAGTCAGTGGTAGTTTCTGGCTATGGCGCAGCAATGGTGAATAACACGCCAAGAATGCCCTGGTACTATCCAGAACGTGCCGCCATGTTACTGAATGGTTTCCTCGGTACCCGGGAAGAGTATCAGCCCTACGGTATTCAGAAATTTGCCTGGAATCCAGAGAAACGACAGCTGGAAAATGCCTGGGTTAATACGTCATTAAGTTCCCCGAATGCCATGCCTCTGGTGAGTGCCGGCTCAAATATCCTCTATACCACCGGAGCCAGAAATGGTGAGTGGACACTGGAAGGCATCGACTGGACAACTGGAGAACCGGTCTTCCATTATGTGCTAGGTGATGAGCGATACAACACCCTGTTTGCCGGCGTGTTACTTGATGAAGACGGTCATATTTTCTTTGGTACTTCATTCGGCAAGGTGCGTTTGAAGCCAAGAAAAGAAGAGGTGCTGAATACTGCCAGTAATTAATTGTTATTGCGTATTTAAATTTAATTAAAAGGCTGGAGTTATCCGGCCTTTTAATTAATTGAGTATCTCCTTAAGTGTATCCTGGAAATATATCAAGTCATTTAATATCTTCTTTTCCTTTGAGCTCTCTGTGGTTCAACAAAATCCCATAAAAGGAATGGAAAAAGCGTTGGCCGTTTTTGTCATTGCTGGTGGCCAGATTGCGATTTAAGGTTAGTAACTGTGGAAATCTGGTGGGGGAGACGCTGGCCGGATTGTAGATTTTCATAACAGAGCTGATTGATAACCCGAATAAATTCAAATGCGCGCCAGCAGCATTGACGATCAGCCCCAGTCGAATGACAACAACAATAATAAACCGATCGAGAAGTTGATAATGCAAATCACAGATGCCTAGGGTGCTCTCTCTGAATGATTGAAACAATAGTGCTCTATTTTCACAGCTACTATGGGAACACCACTCATAATAGTTAACTGTCATGCCCGCTTCTGTTATTTCCAGCTCTACCAAAAGCATCGTT
>NZ_LUKQ02000225.1 GCF_001647025.1 Endozoicomonas atrinae | reverse complement strand
AGAGTCAGCTTAGTAAAATATTTAACTTTCTGGAACTATCAGACTTGCAGACCACCCCAAAAAGCTATACTTAACGACAGGTCATTTTGGACTGGTGTTTTGAGGACTTTTTACGCCGGTGATGACAGCCGTCGCAGGTGCTGGCATGACAGAAGGCTGGGATTGTTGAGCTACCTGATATGAGATGCCTTGTGGAGTAGCAATATAGATGGTTCCTGCCATTTCCCGAACAGCAGCCGGACTATCAGATAGGTTAAACTTCTGGATATCCTCAACCGTGTCTCCCCCGATTAAAAGGCCAGATTTATTAATAACACTGAACTCAAAAGGAACAGTTTGACCTTTTGCATTGGTAATTGAGAATTGAGCCTTTGGCGAGTGAGACAGTTTATCGGTGTCTCTTGCTGTTTTCAATTTTGGAGCATTGATGGTATAGGCCTGATCGCCAGACAGGTCAAATGTCATGATATATGGGCTGGAAGTGAACATTTTGGTGTCACCACCTTCCCTGACCAGTGTTTTCAGCTGAAATACCAACTGGTGACGGCCATTGCCAAGAGAAAGATCCTTCTTGCCATTCAGTTTATCAGCATCCTTACCATCAAGAACCAGCAGCTTTGTTTTCTCTGGCAGTACCAATGTGTTGTCAGCAATAACTGGCATGGCCAGAGTTGATACCAGCAGTGCACCCAACAGACGACGTACAAACATAAGGCTGTGTTCTCCTATAAATAGTCTGTCGATTATAGGTTGGTATAACTACCGGTTCGTATTGTTGTTTTCCGAACTTTTGTGCATAGACCAAGGTTATCTGGTCACATATTGAGTGAAGAAAGCCCTGGCCAGGGGCTAGGGTCTGTTGATGTTTAGTTGAGAACTCAGCGGATCGGGCGCTTCTATGAAGAGGCGTGGCATTGCAGGAGTACTCTAAAGGGCATAAAGGCCAGCTGCCTTTCAAAATGCCGCAACGAAGTCATAGGGGCCGCCCGACGGGTGGCCCCAAAAACGCCATCTGCTTTGTCAGACTTGCTTGATGTAGAACAACTACACGCTGCGCAAGCCTTTCGTGTATATGACGCTTTTCTGGGCCACTGAGCACGTAACGAAACGTCAACAGCCCCTACCAACTGGCCATCCAACCAGTGTGTGGCTAAACCGGATCAATTGGGCGCTGGTTTCCAGTTGGGTGTTGGAGGGGAGAAGACTTATACTTGGTATTAATGATGTAGGTAATAATACTATTGAATAGATTAAGAGTCTCTTCATGCTTCTGGTAACTTCCTTCTTTTTGCGCTTTGGCAATCCAGGTTCTTAAGTCACGCAGTTCGTCCAGGTTACCAAGCTCTCTGATTTCTTTTAGTGCCAGACCTTCCGATATTTCTCCCCTGCGAAATCTGAGAATCAGACGGCCACAGGGGCGGTCTCGGATAAATCGTAAGAAATCCTCTGATGACAACCGCTGAATTTCATCGTGGGGATGGGGGGGCAGGTCTGTTGCCCCGGCTGCTTGTGGTGTGCGCCGGCGTCCCGGGCCTTCAGATGCCGAAGAAATAACCTGGGCACTATTATCAATGAGTTTTCTGGCTACTTTTTTATTCCAGTTGAACGTTTTTTCCTGAACAACACGATGGAATGTGCCGAATGCACTATTAATTTCTTTATCAAGCAACTGTTGCAAGGCTGCGTGTTTAAGGATAAGTATGGCCGCATCTTCATTACTCATCGCCCCAAATGATCCTTTGTTGAGAAGTTCACTTCGCTGCTTGGCATCTTCCAGTTTTTCGCCAATTTCTTCCATTGATGCTATAGACTGGAGCAAGTGATCAATCATCGGCTCCACCTGTTGCTTGGCCAGTGAGCGTAGTGTACCAACTTCCTCGCGACCTGTTCTTAGCCGTTTACCGAATAATTGTCTTGTATAATCAGGCTGCTTTTTAATAATTTTTGCCATTCTCTTTTCATTGATTTTGGTATTTGCATGGTCGGCTGCCATTTCAGCAAAAAAGAAAGCCACAAAGCACAAGGCTCCATCTAAAGTGACCTTGGGAGCTACAGGAGTGATGTTGAGAGTATTCCCTCTTCTCCCAGCGATCTTAAAAACGTTAACCAGGTTAGCAAATAACGTTTTTTTGATCTGTTTATAGAAAAAATCCTGAGCCATCTCTTTCAAAACCCCGGCTGATTTGAATGCAGCAGATACTTTTGTGGGTTCAATTGCTGTTTCATCAGGGGCCGGTTGATCTTCAATACTTCGTGAACGATTCATCCAGTGAGGAATGATTCGTTGCATCCATTTGTCACCAGTTTTTATTTGATGGCCATGAATAATTAATTGCTTTTTTCTGGAAACGCTCTTGAACAGTTCCTCCCTTTCTTTAGGGGGCATGTCTTTAAATTTTGAATTCCATAGCTCTTCCAGATCATTTATATACCGGTTTTCAAGAATGGTACGACTGATAACTACGTTTTCAATAAGTTTGTCAAAGAAAAATAAATTTGCTTTCAGCTTTTTTCTTCGTTCAGAATACAGTGCTCTCTCTTTCTCTAAAGCAATAGTCTCTGTAAATGTCTTATTTTCTTTTTCTGCCATTTTTTCGATCTTTATTGCTTGTTTTTCGAGTTCAGCATAAGCATTGTATATCTCTGTAAAGGTTTTGTGCGTACATCGATAGCGAAGTTTTTTTATCAGTTTTTTTCTTTTCTTGTCATTTGATTTATCAAAGTTGGTATAGTCAAAATCAGCGTATTTTTTTATTTGTTTTAGTCCTCTGATCATCCTGACTCTACGCCAGAGTGCTGTACCAGTGGACCAGAAAACGAGGTAACCAATATCAGTGACAAGCCCGACAGCAATGGCAATGCCAATGGCCATTCCAGCGGGTGGAAAAATAGCGGCAAGAATGACGCCTGCAACAAGGCCAAAGAAAATGATAATCTGGTTTCGTTTGTTACGGAGGAGTGCTCTCTTTATTCTATTACCAATGTCTTTAAGGTGTATCTTTGAGAAAAAACGCTCTCCTGAAGCAAGCTTTTGAATATGCTTACGATCTTCTTTCTCGATAAAGTGACCAGTTTTCCTCGGCTCAGGTAGCTGAGGGGGAGTAGGTTGCTGATCAGTGAGCCCTACATGATCAGTTCCTTGTACATTATTATCTGTCGCTGATTTTTGTTCCTCAATGGGTAGGGCCAGGTTATTTCGCAACTCTTTTTTAAATTCAAGCATTCGTTCAAAAGTGAACGATTTTTCATCGTCTATACCGGCCTTTTTTAATAAGTCTTTAATATATTTGTATTGTTGTTCAGGACGAACTCCATATTGTTGCCTTCCCTGAAGTTGTTGCTGAATGACTGGTAACCTGGAAGTTTTTTCATACTGCATTGCCAAACGAATTTTTCTCTGTATATGGGGTATGATTATTTGTTGCAGGAAACCTTCAGGTAGTTTTTCGCCTTTGCGTAAATACTCATAGGCCATATCCATACTGCTGAGTTGAGAGGATTTGACGACAGCTTCTATCGTTTCTGTGCTGATAGCGACTTTGCCATCCGAAATACCCAATCTGCCATCTTCTGACCGATGCAGTTTGACGGATCGGCCTGTATGCAGTTTTAATGCAGCGAGTACTTTCTGTGGGTTTTTAGGATTGTGTTTTGTGAGGTCGTCAACCAGATCACTCACTTTCACTGATTGTGGGGGGTGAATAATGCGATTTATTTTTTTCTTGCAGAAAGAGATTAAGCGGTTGTGCCAGTGCTTGGATTCAATACGCTCAGCCACCTGAATGGTGTTTGTGGCAGCTTTTTTTTTCCGAATATTGGTGGCGTGTTGACCTGTACCAGGATCAGATAGAGGAAATCCTGCCCCACGTGAAGATATATGGTCTGCTGATGGTATACGGGGCATTCCTCATTCCCTAAGGTAACCCTTATTTAAAGCTTGTATTGGCTCAATAAAAATAATGCCTTGTCTGTCCTGAGAACAGGATAGGCAAAAGGCAGCCTTTCCATGCAACATGGCTAGCTGTTCAGTTAACTATAGACAATCAGAACCTCAGAAAGAGGGCACTTCCTGCAACTGAGATTGCAGGAAATGTGGCTTGTGCTCAGGGGAGGGAGAAACGATATGCGCTGCTATTCAGGCTTTATCGAGCACGAGATAACTGTATGTCAGTGGCTGGTCATCTTCAGATTGAATGTCCTTCCGGGAGATTTCCCGCCACTCTTGCTGGTTGATTTCCGGGAAAAAGGCGTCACCGTCAAAACTTTGATACACCCGGGTCAGGTAAAGGCGGTCAGCTCGGTCAATGGCCTGTCGATAGATCTGCTCACCACCAATGACCATGATTTCTTCGTTACCATTGATCAGGGCGATATCTTCAGCGAGTGCAATCGCATTATCCAGACTGTGAACTACTTTGACACCTTCATGAGTCCAGTCTTTATCCCGGGTAATGATGATATTAGTTCTGCCAGGCAGAGGCTTTTTCAGGGAGTCGAAGGTTTTCCGACCCATGATGATGGGCTTGCCCATGGTGACAGCCTTGAAGTAGCGCAGGTCTCCTGGCAGGTACCAGGGCATTTTATTGTTGATACCAATGGCATTGTTATCTGCCACTGCGGCTATCAGGGCCAGCTTCATCCGTGTCTACTCCGTTCTGATCCACAATACTCCTGGAAAGCGTATTGAGGTTAAAAATTATTGCCCAGCTTTTGGGTTGAAGACTCCAACATTTTCATGACCTTCTTCACGAAGGTGCATGGCGTGAAGCTGGCTCATTACACCTTTTTCGCAGTAGAGCAGGTAATGACGATCTTTGTCCAGCTCAGGGAAGCGTGTTCTTAGCTGATAGAAGGGGATGGTCACCACTTCACGCCCTGGCATGGTAAATGGTTTAATCTCTTCTTCAGTCGGGTGGCGAATATCGATAATCACTTCACCCTGATGAACTTCATTAACAACCTCAACTTCTTCACGGGTCAGATCATCTGCAATGATATCGTGGATAGAGACCATTCGTCGGCTTTGAATGGCATCTTCAAGTACTTCGAAGTTAAACCGCTCCTCTTCCGCTGCAATTTTTTCTTCCTTTGCCCGGGTTGTCGGGTTCTTGGAGATAACAGCGCAGTATTCCGGAATATTACGAACGAACTCTTCGGTACCGATTTGTATGGATATATCGATAATTGCCTGCTTATCCATGGTAATCAGAGGTCTGAGTACCAGGGCATCGGTTACCGAGTCAATCACCGCAAGATTGGGTAGTGTCTGGCTGGAAACCTGACCAATAGCTTCACCGGTGACCAGTGCAGCCATTTCCATTTCTTCAGCTACCTTACTGGCAGCCCTGAGCATCATCCGTTTCAGAATAACGCCCATCTGGGAGTTATCCACTTTGGTCAGAATTTCTTCAACTACGCCTTCAAACGGTACGGTAACGAACTTAACCCGGTGAGAAGCACCAAAGCGGTTCCACAGGTAGAAAGCCACTTCTTTTACTGCCAGCTCGTGAGCGTGTCCGCCAAGATTGAAGAAGCAGAAGTGGGTACGAATGCCGCGTTTCATGGTGAGGAAACTGGAGACAGTCGAATCAAAACCACCTGAAATCAGAGAGAGAACCGGTTCCTGAGATCCCAGAGGATAACCTCCCAGACCTTCTCCCCGTTTCTGAGTCATGAAATAGCGGTCATTTTTGATATCAATACGAACGGTTATTTCAGGGTTTTTAAGGCTCACCCCGCTGGCTTCGGTCTGCTGGTTCAGGCCGCCACCGACAAAGCGCTCTACATCAATGGATTGGAAGTCGTGCTTGCCGTTTCGGTTGCAGCGAACACAGAATGTTTTGCCAGCAAGTGTTTCTGAATGGGCTTCTATGGCTTTTTCCAGAATATCTTCCAGGCTGACCAGTTTGTGCTCTGCAACCTGCAGCCAGTAGGCAATCCCCGGAATATGGCTTAACAGATCACTGACCTCTGCCACCAGGATTTCATCACTGCTACTGGTCGTGACTTCAATATGATCCCATACACCCGAGACATCTATATTCTCATCCACGCGCTTGAGAATGGTGCGAATATTTTTTCGCAGCATATTGATAAAGCGTTTTCTTACCGGGGCACTTTTAATCGTGATTTCCGGAAACAGTTTGATGATGAACTTCATGGATCAGGAGACCTTGTGGGCTGGATAGTCCGGGCAGGTGGGGCGGATAGTTTAAACATTAATTAACTGTACATTATACCGAATAACCGGGTGCTCTGGACACCCTTGTGGCATGTCGCGGTATATTCTTGGTAAAACCGGCTTGTATGGATGCGGGGGTTGGTATATGTCTCTATCAGTGTAAGTAAAACTGCAAATCCATTTTCAAAGGGGGTACACTATCTGCCGCTGTTTTGTGAGACGGGTGTCCGGAAAAATTGCGCGCACCTATTTGGTGCGCTCTAATGTTTTCTTGCACTGTATTGGGTATTTCCTGTTCTGATCTTACCGTGCCATGCATTATTCAGGTGCGAGAGCGTCAGAAAGTTATGTGCTGTGTATGAATCTGAAGGCGAAAAGTGAACAATAATTTAGCTGGCTGGGCTGCTATTTGACTGCTTTATGGTCTTTTTCTACTCGTTTTTTGTCTTTTTTTCAGATTTTTCACAGGAGAGCACTAATTTTGCCCATCCCGTCTGATGGAGTTGCAAATTGTGGCATAGCAATTGCTATAGCTCCAGCAAGCGTATTTCTTTAGCTACTGCTCGTTGATGAGACCGAAAGCGAAGAGATTGATCAGTAAACCGCCTGATCCGAAGCATTCGTCGCCAGCGCGGTGTTTGTCCTCTGGAGGAAATAATAAATGTCGAAGACTCTTAGCCTGATAAAAGAACATGATGTTAAGTGGGTTGATATGCGTTTTACCGACACTAAAGGTAAAGAGCAGCATGTATCAATTCCTGTCAGCGAACTGGATGAAGAATTCTTCGAAGTTGGCAAGATGTTTGACGGTTCCTCTATTGCTGGCTGGAAGGGCATTAACGAATCCGACATGATTCTGATGCCTGACGACAGCACTGCGACCATCGATCCTTTTACTGAAGCCGCTACTCTGAACCTGCGTTGTGACATCGTTGAACCATCAACCATGCAGGGTTATGAGCGTGACCCACGTTCTGTTGCCAAGCGTGCCGAAGAGTACCTGAAGTCTACTGGTATTGCTGACACCGCTTTCTTTGGTCCTGAGCCAGAGTTCTTCGTTTTTGACGACGTGAAGTGGAGTGTTGATATCTCTGGTGCTTCTTACGAAGTTAACTCTGAAGAAGCGGCATGGTCTTCCAACGCCAAATTTGAAGGTGGTAACATCGGTCACCGTCCAAAAGTGAAGGGTGGTTACTTCCCGGTTCCACCGGTTGACTCCCTGCATGACCTGCGTGCTGCGATGTGTGATGCCATGGAAGCCCAGGGCCTGGAAGTTGAAGTTCATCACCACGAAGTCGGTACTGCCGGCCAGTGTGAAATTGGTGTTAAGTTCAACACCCTGGTAAAGAAAGCTGATGAAGTTCAGATCCTGAAATATGCAGTGCATAACGTTGCTCATGCTTACGGTAAGACGGCTACCTTCATGCCTAAGCCTCTGGTAGGTGACAATGGTTCTGGTATGCACGTTCACATGTCTCTGTCCAAGAACGGCGAGAACTTGTTTGCTGGTGACGGCTATGCCGGTCTATCTGAAGAAGCTCTGTACTACATCGGTGGTGTTATCAAGCATGCCAAGGCAATCAATGCGTTTGCCAATGCATCTACCAACTCCTACAAACGTCTGATCCCAGGCTTCGAAGCTCCGGTAATGCTGGCCTACTCTGCCCGCAATCGTTCTGCTTCTATTCGTATTCCATACGTGAACAGCCCTAAGGCCCGTCGTATTGAAGTACGTTTCCCTGACCCGACTGCAAACCCATACCTGGCATTTGCTGCCCTGATGATGGCCGGTCTGGACGGTATCAAGAACAAGATCCATCCTGGCGATGCTGCGGATAAGGACCTGTACGACCTGCCGCCAGAAGAAGCTGCTGAGATCCCAACGGTTTCTACAAGCTTTGAAGAAGCTCTGGCTGCTCTGGATGCTGATCGTGAGTTCCTGACAGCAGGTGGTGTATTCACTGACGATATGATCGATGGTTATATTGAACTCAAGAAGGAAGAATGTCTTGCCGTCAGTCAGACAACTCACCCTGTAGAGTTTGATCTGTACTACTCTGTCTAAAGTGTCTTTATAGACCGGATAAGCTGTTTTACCTCAAGCCAGAGCGAAAGCTCTGGCTTTTTTATATCCAGGGAAGGATGGTATCGCGGAAATGCACGACTGTACGGATGCAGTAGATAGAGTAACGCAGGAGCAGTTACCGGGGGGCAATCTTCGGGGAATACCCATGGATGGGCTGTATACTGGCAATGCCGGGAGTAACTGCCAGCATGAATTTTCCCTGTTAAATAGTATTGGTAACTATTAAGCTAACCGGTGATCAACACGATATAATACCAATCGCATTTTCTAAATCCTTAAGCTGCCGCCAACTATGCTTAGGCATCATTACCATGCATTATCTAGAACAGATGTCTCGTCGACCACAGCTACCCGAAGGTTTTAATGATGTTGATTTTC